>NZ_JAPCIS010000003.1:0-239572 GCF_027707425.1 Aeromonas sp. QDB63 | reverse complement strand
TTGAAGAAGTTTCGCCGGTTTTCAACGAGATATGAAAAGCTAGCCAAGAGTTTTGCAGCCTTTATCAAACTGGCTTTTTGCCTTCGCTACTTGCGCGAGTTATGTGTGGACAGAAAACCAGCATTTTGAGAACACAGCCTAGGTTGCGAGTAGTTAGATCGCTGGACGGTGATGCGCTGTGGCACCGAGTATCCCGTGGTCATAGATTTTCGCGAGAGCGGGATGGATAGCGCTATGTGGACCATCACCCCCTGACCCTGCCAACTTCCTGCCCGGGGCCTAAACTGGAAGAGGACACCCCAGTGCCAGGAGGCCAGACATGAATACTGAGAAAGCCATAGGGCTTATCGAGGCCCACGGAGTCTTTCACGGGGATCACTACAGCTTCAACAGCGACGAGTTCGTGCAGTGGTGTCGGGAGGATACTCACCAGTCCCTCAGCCTGGAGCAGGCCAATCACGAGCTGGCGCCCTTCTGCATCCGGGTCGGTTACGCCGAGCCGGTCCGGTCGTGGCGTTACTACCTCACCTGAACTACCTCACCTGAGGGGTGACGCAGAGGGCGGGAGGAGCCGCGCGATGCGGTGAATTATTGAAAAAGGAGCCGGCAAGGCTCCTTTTTTGTGATGGGCAGGACGCTGAGCGAAGGCGGGGAGTAGCCCTAGTTGTCGAAGTTCCACTCGATGGGCAGCTCAAGATCGAAAACAAGCTGATCTCCGTCGAGGGTGAAGGCCACGCTGGTCTGGTGCTGGTCGTATTCGTCGATAAGGCGGCAGCTCTCGGAAAAGTTGGATTCGTAGCCAAGGCGGGCAGTGCCGCCGGTGCGAGCCTCGTCGAGTTCCACCCCCAGCACCCGCAGGGGCTCCTTCTGGCTGAGCTTGACCCGGCTGTCGCCCACATCCACCAGCCGCTCCAGCAGGGGGAAGAAATCCTGCTTGTTGGCCTCGATGGCCCGGGAGATGGCTTGCTCCAGCTCGGTGGCGCTGGCAAGGGCGGGATCCAGCGTGTAGCGGGTCTGGATGCTTTCCTGAGTCATATTGTGCTCCTTGGGGCAATGAACCTGCGTCGGCCATCAGCACGATAGGCGGTGCATAAGGCGTACCTAGCCATTAAATAAGGTGGTGATTCATTCTGGTGGATAAAACCATCACAAAACACCGATGAAGGCAGCATATTGCTTCTCATCAGGCGGGAATGCGGCCATTGCGCACCAGGGCCCGGCGGATATTTTTGCACATCTTGCCGAAGCGGTTGAGCTCGTCGAAGCTGGGCGGGATGCCGCGATCGATCTGATATTGCCAGTAGCAGAGGTCCGTATCCACCAGCTCCATCAGCTTCTTGGGGCAGCCGATGCAGGTGTTGTCCGGCCCGCATTTGAAGGTATCCGGTTGATAGAGCGGAAATTCCGCCTTCACGGCGTCGATGATCTGCTGCATGGCGGTCATGCGGTCCGGCTTTCTGCTCACGCCTGGCTCCCCGGCGGCTTGTATGGGGGAGTCATTATATCCCTGCCAAAAACGGGACCAATTAGGCTAACGAGGTAGTCCGACCAGGATGTCCGCCGGCCAGACACCGCAACACCCGGCGGGCCGGGCGTTGTGATGCGACAGGATGGCGGCGAACACGCGCCCTAGAAGTCGTGGTAGAGGGGCCAGCCGAGCAATGTGCTCGAGTACGGCGGGACCCAGAAGTTAGTCATTAGCATTGATAATGGTCATAGGCTTCGCGCGTGTTGATTTTGTGTGGCGATAAACGAGATCACAAACGAAGTGTTTTTATATCTATTTCAATTGGTTGAATCTGAAGGTCCTGTATATGACGCACTCATTTCGGCGCGTCTCCCAAGAGGTGATCTTCGACACTGCTCATGGACAGGGCTTCAATAAGAACCTTCTCCAGGATGACAAAAAAACATTTTATGTGAGCCTGTTTCAATACCTGCGGCCGGGTCACCAGATAGACCTCCATATCTGGAAGCTGGAGTTCCGGGAACAATCCGATCAGACCCTTCGCCAGAATACGGGGCAGCACCGCCACGCCCATACCTCGCCTCACCGATTCGAGTTGAACAGCGAACGAGCTCACGCTGATCGGCGTGTGGTCCAGACCTGCGGCCTTTGCCGCACGCATTTGAGGCAACATGTCCAGCGGAGGAAGCAGGCCAATATTGACCGCAGTGGCTGGAGTCAGCCCCGGAAACCGCTTCAGATAAGCTGCATCGGCGAAGACACCATAAGCGAGCCTGTCTATGAAGCGATAAATAAGCGAAGGTTCGCCCAGATGAGTCGTGCGTACAGCAATGTCTGCGGCGCCGCGGACGATCTTGTGAAAATCGGCTGTGACCAGCAACTCCACCGAGCATCGCGGATGCAGAGTGGTGAAGCGACTCGCGGCCTCCAGCACGCAAGACGAGAACCCCTCTCCTGCACTGACCACTATATTGCCAGATAGCACGGTGTGCGGTTCGGACATGCCCGTCACGGTTTGACGTCTCAAGCCTGCTTCTGCAGCCAGGGCAACGTCCACGAGGGATTGGCCTCGCGGGGTCAATCTGCATCCTTCAACTCCCCGCTCGACGAGTGGCTCGCCCAGTGCGCCTTCAAGCTGAGTCAGCCGTCGCGCCACAGTAGAGGCTGCGATCCCCAGCAATTGGCCAGCCTGAAGAAAGCTGCCACGTCGCGAGACTGCCAACAACAGGCGAAGATCGTCCCAGTTTGCTTGCAAAGCCATGCTCCATATCTTGCCTGATCTGCAAATTTGCAAAGCCATTATGCAGTAGTCGCTGTTTTTAGATAGCGGCGTCAACGGTATATCTACACTCCCTCGAAAAGAATGGAATGGACTGTATGACAACTGGTTCCAATGGCTATGCGGCATGCGCCGCCAGCGCCTTTAATCGCCGAGACCTGGAGGCGATGCTTGCACTGGTTTCCGAAGACGTTATCTACTTCGATGGCATAGGGATACAAACAGGTCGTGAGGCCATGCAGAAGCGAGAGCTGGCGCTACTCGAAGCATTCCCTGATGCCCAAGTGATCTTGAGCCCATTTGTTGTCACTGACGATCGTTTGGCACTGATCGTCTTCCTGACCGGCACCTTCACTGCACCATTAGTGCTGTCGGACCGGGTGATTCCACCTCATGGGCGCCACATTACCTTGTATTACGCCGCACACCTGACCTTCAGAGACGGCTTGGTCATACGTGAAGAAGTTTTCTTCGACAGTGTGGTATTGATGCCGTTAGCCGACCAGATTGAGGGGTGATGCATGCATAACACATTTGTCACTGGCGCGACCGGCTTGCTGGGCAACAACCTGGTGCGTGAATTGGTCGCTCGTGGTCACGCAGTCAAAGCCCTGGTTCGTTCAAGAGCCAAAGGTGAACAACAGTTCAAGGATTTGCCGGGTGTGGAACTGGTGGTGGGTGACATGGCTGATGTCGATGCGTTCGCTGCGTCGCTACAAGGCTGTGATACGGTGTTCCACACTGCAGCGTACTTTCGCGACTGCTACAAGGGCGGCAGTCACTGGGAGGAGCTCGACAAGATTAATGTGTCAGGTACACGGAACCTGCTTGGCCAGGCCTACAGCGCTGGCATAAGACGGTTTATCCATACGTCTTCCATTGCCGTGCTCGACGGCGCACCCGGCACGTCAATTGATGAAAGCTGTCTGCGGGCCGACGCTGACGCGGATGACTATTACCGCAGCAAGATCTTCGCCGACCGTGTCGTCCTGTCGTTCCTGGAAGCCCATCCCGAGATGCATGCCTGCATGGTCCTGCCTGGCTGGATGTGGGGTCCTGCCGACATTGGCCCGACCTCCTCGGGACAGTTGGTCAACGATGTCGTACGCGGCAAATTGCCCGGACTTATCCCCGGTAGCTTCTCCGTTGTCGATGCTCGCGATGTGGTATTGGCGTTGATCGCTGCAGCCAAGTATGGGCGCCGGGGTGAGCGCTATCTCGCTGCGGGCCGGCATATGACAATGCGTGAGCTGATACCTGTTCTTGGGCGCATCGCTGGCGTCAAGACACCCGTTCGACAACTGCCGCTGCCCTTTTTATACGCCTTGGCGGCGGTGCAGGAGGTCTACGCGCGTATTACTGGCAAGCCCATTCTGCTGAGCATGGCTACGTTGCGCCTGTTGATACGAGAAAAGGACCGCACCTGTTTCAATCACGGCAAAAGTGAGCGAGAACTTGATCTGCGTTTCCGGGCGTTGGAGCAAACCATCACCGACACAGTGGTGTGGTACCGTGATCACGGTTGGTTTGGAACACATCAGGACAAGGGCGTAAACGGACAGTGAGACAGTGAGCAGAAAATAATCCTGATGCGTCACGGCCAGCCAAAGCTGGCCGGAACCGACAAAATGTCAGCGCTCGAGATGAAAGATTGGATCGAGCAGTACGACAGTTCCGACATTACCAAGTACCCCGTCCCGGATGCCAGCAGGCAACTCGCCGCCACCGCCAAGGTAATAGTCTCGAGCAACTTGCCTCGCGCGCTGACCTCAGTCCAGGCTCTCGGCCTGAAGCCCGCCCTCATCGACGGGCTATTTTGTGAAGCGCAACTGCCTTATGGCCACTGGATACTGCCACGGCTATCGCCGTTTGCCTGGGCGTTTATCCTGCGAATTTTATGGTTGTGGGGTTACTCACACAGAGTCGAATCTGTCGGCACTGCGAAGATGCGCGCCAGCACGACAGCTCAACGACTTCAATCCCTTGCCAGCGAAGGACCGGTGCTGCTGCTCGGTCATGGCTTTATGAATCGAATGATCGCCAGACAACTGGAGGCAGATGGATGGACTCGCCAAACAGGTAACGGCAGCCAATATTGGAGTGCGACTGTGTATCAAAATGACAGCATTTAAGAGGTGAGCGCTTCTGTTACACAGAGATCGGCGACCCCCCTTCGAAATTGACTGGGCCGATACGGGTATGGTTGCAATGACCTGCGAGCGTTCCGAGAGAAGCGCTCGACGCCTTACAATTGGGTTGGTTGTACGTTGGTGCTTATATAGGGGCGTGTTCTATTGGCAGTGCTTGTTCGGCGGCGGCTACTGCCAGGCAGATAGCACAACGCCCGGCAAGCCGGGCGTTGTGGGGAGGAGCGGCGGGGGCCGTCCTGCAAGGGGGTATGGCCCCTTAGAAGTCGTGGTAGAGGGGCCAGCCGAGCAGGGGGTGGCGGATCCCGGCGCGCATCTCCATGTTGTCGAGCTTCTCCGGCGAGGCGTCCTCTTTTTGCAACTGCTGGTACTGACGCACAAACCCCAGGGTATGCAGCAGGTTGGGCACAAAGCCCGGGCTCAGCTCCTGACGCAGGGCGGCGGCCATGTCGGCGGGCAACGCGCTCAGCATCAGGGTGAGCTGGGCGGCGAGGTAGTCGGTGTCGTACCAGCCCTCGTCGAGCTCAATCTCCCGCGCCAGCTTGCGCTTGAGATCCTGCTTCACCTTGAGGGGGGCGGCGCCACTGCCCTTGCCGCAGAGGATGCGGTAGAGCAGCGCCTCGGCCAGCTTGTCCTCCATGGTGGGGTGGTCGCTCTCGCAGGCGAAGAAGTGCTGGTCGATGAGCGCCATCAGGCGGCTCTTGTTGTGCTCGGTCAGCGCCTTCTCGTACTCCTGCCACCCTTGCCACTCCTCCACATCGGGGGGGCTGGAGATCTTGTCCAGCAGGCGCGCATCCACGTCACCGTAGAGGCTGTTGCCAGCCTGCTTGGGGCTGACGGTGATGAGCATGGACCAGCCCTTCTGGAACGGCTTGATGGGGCCTTCTGGCGCCTGCAACAGGGCCAGTGCCTTGGCCGGATCCCGTTGGGAGAGCTCCTGCAGACCGAGGCTCACCACGCCGATGACGTCGTGGGCGGCCTGCTCCAGCAGGTGCATCTTGTACTTGTTGTAGTACTTGTCGGCGAATTTGAGGCTCATCAGCACCGCCTTGCCTTTGATGGCGGCGAGCTGCTGCTGACTCAAGAGTTCGTTGTCGCGGCCAAAGCGCAGCACCTGGCTCAGAAAGGGGCCCTGGTTGGCATCGCGAATGACTAACTGCATGAATGGGCTCCTTAATCCAGAAAGCTGAACATGTCGTCGACGTCGCCGTACTCGTCTTCCTCGACCTTGTTCTTCTCTTTGGCCTGCATCACCAGCTCGGCGGCAAACTTGTTGATGATGCCGTCCCAGGTGGAGTGTTCGTTGCGCAGCAGCGACTTGATGGATTTTTCCACCTCGGGGGCCAGCTCGCGAATGAGCATCAAGAGGCTGCGGGGGTCGTCCAGCGCGTAGTCGTGGCTGTCTTCGGCCTGCTGGCGCTCGCTGTAGCGCAGGGACTCTTCGAGATCTTCCTCTTCGGCGTGCAGCACGTCGCGATAGCCCTCGTCCTCTTCATAGCGATCGCCGCGATAGAACTCGATAAAGGGGATGGCGAGGTAGAAGAGACCGGCCGGATCCTCGGCCACGCACTCGAGGATCTCCCGCTGCTTGGCTTCGCTCTCCTGGGTGCGGATCAGGTAGTTGAGGAAGTCGAAGGTGTGCTGTTGCAGCTCGTCGGCGTTGTTCTTGATCGCCTCTTCCCAGTAGAGCGGCTGCTGGCAGACGATGTCGCGGATCCGCTCCGGGGTCATCAGCTCGGAGATGATGGAAGGGAAGGAGATGTCGTGCTGGCCGTTGATCTGGGTCAGGGTAACGATATCAATGTTTTCAATCACTTCTGCCAACTGGTCGTCAGACATGGTCTTGGCGATCAGCTCGAACTTCTCGCTGGCCTGCTTCGGCTCGATGACGGCCAGCTCTTTGATCTCGATGGCGGTAATTTCTATCAGACTGTTGCTCATGCCTTGCCCCAATTAGAAACGGACTTCGTCGTACATATCCTGATCGCCGTCGTCATCACCATAGCGGCCACTGCCGCCGTGGTAATCGGCGTCGGCATCTTCCCCGTCTTCCTCTTCTTCGTCCCGCAGCTCATAGTCGTCATCAGCGCGGTGGCTGCCGCGGGGCAGCGGGTTGTCCAGGAGGAACAGCACGGCGCAGGCTTCCATCAGCTGATCTTCGCTCTGTGCCCGCACCGCCTTGACCAGCGGCAGGATGGCGTTGTTGAAGCCGACGCTCACCTTGAACTCGTCCCAGGAGGGCTGCTCGCCGCTGGCGAGCCACTTGTTCCACTGCGACTTGGCCTTGGGCGGGAACTGCACCCGGCCATAGAGGGCAAGCGGCAGGTATTCGGGCATGAACTCCAGCATGCTCATGTCGGCCAGCAGCAGGGCCTTCATCTGGTCGGTGAACTGCTCGAGCCCCTTGGGGTCGTCCTGATCCCGGTAGGATTCGATGTTCTCGCTGGCATCGCTTTGCAGGGCCTTGAGCCGTGCCTGGTCCCATTTTTTTTGCATAGTCGCTCTTCTTGCCTGGTGGCTCAGGGGTAGAACTGGTCCCACATCTCCTGCATGGCAGCAGCGGGATCGGTCACGATGACGTTGTTGAAATCCTTGATAAAGGCGGCCCGCTGTTTCGGATCGGACAGCACTTCATAAGCCTGCTTTACCTGGTGCAGCCGGGCGGCTGCCTGCTCTTTCTCTTCTTCGCTCGCCCCGTGCAGCTTGTCGGGGTGGTACTGGTTCGACAGCCGTCGATAGGCTTTTTTGATGTCGTTTTCACTGGCGTTGGACTTGACGCCCAACACCCGGAAGTAGTTGTTCATGACGGATCCTGCCTCACTGGCATGGTGGAATTCATCCTGTGTCGACCTGGTGGCGCAACGTCGGCAAACCAGGCTCGGCAAAAACCGGAGATTTTAACGGAAAGCCGGCGCCTCTGCCATGAAAGTGCGGTCTTTCTGTACGAAAAGAGCGGGCGGTGCGAGATGGCGGTGGGGCTACACTGGCAGAGGGGGGCGGCAGGCCCCGGCGTTGCCCGGCCCCCTCTTGTCCGAACCATCCGGATTCTGCCGTCACAAGGAGTCATCGCCATGGTCAAGTCCGCGTTTTTCGTGCTCGCGCTGGCAGGCAGTGCCGCCTCTGCCAGCGACATATTGCCCGTCTCGCCGCTGATGGGGGATGTCACCAGGGCCCAGTTCATGGAGCGCGCCGCCCAGCGCTTTGCCCTGCAAGACAAAAACGGTGACGGCGTGCTGTCGGTTGCCGAGAAAGAGGCCAACCTGGCAAAGCTGGCTGGCGTGATGCAACAGGCTGGCAAGCCGGTCCCGGAGCGGATGAGCCAGCTCAAGCCGTCGCGGGAGACCACCAGGGCCCAGTTCATGGCGCGGCAGGAGGCGCTCTTCTCTCGCCTGGACAAGAACGGTGACGGGGTGATCGGGGAGTCTGAGCGTCTCGACATCAAGGCCAATCTGGAGAAGCGGGCGATGGAGGCCGCCCAATAGGGCGGGTTGTCAGCCCTCTGATGAAAAAGAGCCCGGTAGCGATACCGGGCTCTTTGCATCTCTGGCATGAAGGGGACTACCAGCTTGCCCAGAGCAGCCGCAACCTGAGCCCCCAGGCGCTGCTCCAGCCGGTGGTGCTGCTCACCAGAGCCCCATCCTTGATGACGAGGAAGGTTGGTGTCACCCCCACCTGCCAGCGGGCGGCCAGATCCCCGGACTCGTCGTTGTGGGTGGGGAAGGTCAGCCCCTTCTTCGCCATCCCGGCGCGCAACGGCTCATCGCTGCCGGAGCGCAGGGCCACCGTCAGCACATTTTCGCCCTCCTGCCAGAGCTGCTCCACCGTGGGAGTGGTGAAGCGGCACTCCCCGCACCAGCTGGCCCAGTAGTAGACCAGCAGGGGCTTGCCGCGGCTCTGCTCGGCCAGCGTGGTGGTGGTGCCGTCCTGCAGGGTGAAGGGGGCCTCCATGGCCCCCGCCGGCAGGGTGGGGCTGCGCCACAGATCCACCAGGGTGGTGATGACGAGCGCCATCAGCAGCAGCCAGAGCGCCTCCTTGCCCCAGCGGCGCCAGCGGGGGGCCTTTATGCCTGTATCCTCGGCCATGGCTTAGCTCCGCTTGGCCAGCTCGGCTTTGACCAGCTGCTCCAGCTCGTCATAGGGAATGGCACCCGGCACCAGCTGGTTGCCGATAAGGGTCGCCGGGGTGCCTTGCACGCCGAGCAGGGTGCCGATGCGCAGGCTGTTGCGCAGCTCTTCGGTGGCCTTGCCTGCGGGCTTGAGGGCCAGGTTGTCGGTGGCGGCCAGCGCCTTGTTGATGTCCGTCTCGGTCAGCATCCCCTGCTTGCTCATGAGCTTGTCGTGCAGGGGGAGGAAGCGGGCAGGATCCTGTTGCCACAGGGTCAGGCTGTACTGGGCTGCCTTGGCGGAGGTCTGCCCCTTGAACGGCAGCAGCTTGATCACCAGCCCCAGATCGTCCGGATAGGCCGCGAGCAGCTTGGCGACCGCCGGGTCGAACTGCTTGCAGTAGGGGCAGTTGTAGTCGGTGAACAGCACTAGGGTCAGCTTGGGATGCTTGGCGCCGAGGCGCGGGCTGGTGGGGCTGTTGAACAGCACATCCTGGTTGCCCTTGATGAAGTCACCCATCTGGGCTTGCTGGGTCGCGGCGTTCTGCTTCTCCCAGGATTCGGCTGCCTCGTCGAGGATCCCGGGGTTGGCGATCAGGGTCTCGCGAATGAGCTCCTTGATGCGGGCCTCCTGCTCCGGGGTGAAGGGGGCGGCGTGCAGCGTGGGGGTGCCCAGGGTGGCGGCGACCAGGGCAGTGCAGAGGGTCAGGGTTCGCAGTCTCATGGCATTCTCCTTAGAAATGGGTGGCATCGGCCTGAACGAGGCCGGCCTTGTGCAAGCTGTCGAGCAAGTCGGCCTTGTCCAGCAGGGGAGAGAGGATCACCCCTTCCGGCAGGCCGGGCCCGTAGATCTGGTTGAAGGGAACGGCGGCGGCGCCACGCTGGCGCAGGAAGGCGGAGATGGCATCGCTCGGCCGGCTCCAGTCGCCGCGAAGGGCCACCACGTCCGGGGCCGACAGGGCGCGCTGCACCTCGTCACGCAGCAGCACGTTGTATTTGTTGGCCTTGCAGGTGACGCACCAGTCGGCGGTCACATCCACGAAGACCCGCTTGTTCTGGGCCAGGGCGTCGGCGATGGCCTGTTCGGAGAGCGGCTGCCAGGCGATGCGATCGACGCTGCCACTCCCTTTCACCGTGAGGGCGCCCCCCAGCAGCAGGGCGCCGCCGATGAGTGCCGAGAGGGAGAGGGCCAGCGTGAAGCCGCGCAGGCCATAGCGCCAGAGGATGCCCATCAGCAGCGCCAGCACCATGGCGGCCATCAGCCAGCCGGTGGCCGTGGTGCCCAGATGGTTGCCAAGCAGGCTCGCCAGCCAGAGGCTGGAGCCCAGCATCATCAGCCCGAGCAGAATACGCAGCCGCCCCATCCAGCGGCCCGGTTTGGGCAGCCAGAGGGCAAGGCGCGGCAGGGCCGCCACCAGCAGCCAGGGCAGGCTCATGCCAAGGCCGAGGGCCGTGAAGATGAGCCAGAGCTGGCCGAGGGGCGCCGCCAGGGCAAAGGCCACCGCGGTGCCGAGGAAGGGGGCCGAGCAGGGAGTGGCCAGCAGGGTGGCGAAGCTCCCCTGCAGGAAGTGACCGCCGAGCCCCTCGCCGCCGAGGGTGGCGAGGCGAGTGCTGAGATTGCTGGGCAACCTTATCTCGAACAAGCCCAGCAGGTTGGCGCAAAACAGCAGGGTGACCAGCACCATGAAGCCGATGAAACCGGCGCTCTGGAACTGGATCCCCCAGCCGACCGCCCCTTGTGTGGCGCGCAGCAGGCTGCTCATGGCTGCCAGCACCCAGAATGAGGCAATGATCCCGGCGCTGGCGGCGAGGAACTGCTTGCGCACGCCTCCTTGTTCGCGCTTCTGCTGCAGCACGGTGCCGAGTTTCAGGGCCAGCACCGGCAGCACGCAGGGCATCAGGTTGAGGATGAGACCGCCGAGCAGCGCTGCCCCCAGCAGCCAGAGGAGTGGCTGCCCCGGGGCCGGCAGGGCGAGGGGATCGGCGATGGTGGCGCGGGTCTGCCAGGCCTGCTCGCCGCTGGTGAGCAGCAGGCCGAGGGATTGGCCACGCAAGTCAGGGGCATCCCCCTGCCAGCCATCGCTGACCGGCACCCGGGCAATCAGGGTGGTGCCGCTTACCTCGAGCGCGGGCTTGCCGAACTCGGCCCCCTCCAGCGCATCGATGAAGAGCGCAGGCTCCTGCCACCCCTCGACCCGCTCGGCCCGCAGTTGCAGCTGGTTGTGCTGGTAGCCGAGCTCGACCCGGGTGTCGGCGGGCAGCGTCTGTGGCAGGGTGCTCATGGCCCGGGCCCAGGCGAAGTCAAAACCGGCCGGCGCCTGCCCATCCGCCGCCAGGGTGAAGGGGTAGTCGGTCAGGATGCAGACATTGCTGCAGGTGGAGAGGCGCAAGGTGCCCTTGAGCGGCTGCCCGGCCGGGTAGCCCAGGCTCAGGGGGAAGCGTACCTGCTCCTGATAGCCCTGGGTGTTGAGCCCGGCCACCTCGAAGGGGCGCGGCGTGGGCCAGTGCCACTGGAAGTCGCCGACCGGCTCATCCCACAGGATCTGGGGCGCAATGCCCCCTTCACCCGGGCTGTGCCAGTAGGTCTTCCAGCCTGACGCCAGCTGGACATCGAGCAGGATGCGGGTCTGATCCGGGACGCTGCGGTCGGCTTGCAGCCTGACCTTGGCGTGACTGTTCTGGGGGCGGGTGAGCCACCCCGTATCGCTGGCCAATCCGCTGGATTGCCACAGCAGGCTGCCCAGTAGCAGGGCCGCCTTGAAGAGATTCGACATGTGTTGGGTCTCGCAAAAAAATGAGTGACAGCAGGCTGAAAAAGCGCGGCTGAACTCATTCCCGCCAGACGCAGAGGGTGAGGTGCAGTCGCCGCTCTGGCGGCGAGACATTGATGGGGGGAGGCAGTGCCGGCGCGCGCCGTGACAGGGGCACCAGCAGGGCAATCACGAAGGCGATGGCGAAGAAGAGTTGCTCCACGCACAGCAGACTGGCGGCGCTCAGCCACTTGCCGTTGAGCTGGCAGCTGTTGGGCTGCACACTGGCGGGCGTGCCCTTGTCGGCCTGGTCGTCGGCTGAGGCGAACTGGGGCAGGGTCTGGCAACTCACGGCGTGATCGAGCAGGGCGAGGCGGGCCAGCGGCTGGGCCGCGCAATTGAGCACCAGCAGGCAGACCAGCAGCAGGAGTCGTGTCGCCGCGCGTTGTTGCAAAATCATGCTCGCCCCGTTCATCAAGATGGCCACATCCTAGCGGGCAATGGCGGGTGGGGCAAGCCGGGGTGACCGGTGACGTCCGGGGCTGGTCGGTTCTGTCTGGCGAACGCTTGTTCGCTAAAAGGGGGACCAGTATACTGCGCCGAGTCAAATTCCGAGGTGTTCGATGCTCAAACTTGCCCGTGTGCTGCTGCTGGCACTGCTGCTCGTCTTCTGGTTCCTGTTCGGCCTGTTGCTTTGTCTGGTGCGCCCGCGCCACCCGAACAACGTCTATGTCTTCGCCCGCATGTATCATGCGGTCTGCCCGCTGATCGGCCTCAAGGTCCGGGTGACGGTGGCCGACGAGGTCAAATCGGTGGGACCTGCGGTCTACGTCTGCAATCACCAGAGCAACTACGACATCTTCACCGTGACCGGCGCCGTGCAGCCCGGCGTGGTGGCGGTGGGCAAGAAGAGCCTGCTGTGGCTCCCCTTCTTCGGTCTCATCTTCTGGCTCTCCGGCAACGTGCTGATCGACCGCTCCAACCGCTCCCGCGCCATCGGCACCATCGGCCAGGTGGTGGATCGCATCAAGCATCGCGGCACCTCCATCTGGATGTTCCCGGAGGGGACCCGCTCCCAGGGGCGTGGTCTGCTGCCGTTCAAGGCGGGGGCCTTCCACACTGCCGTCCAGGCCGAGGTGCCCGTGGTGCCCATCGTCTGCTCCAGCTACTTCGGTCAGGTCGATCTCAACCGCTGGGACAACGGCGAGGTGCTGCTGGAGGTGATGGCCCCGGTGTGCAGCAAGGAGCACGGCGCCGCTGGCATTCGCGAGCTCTCCGACACCTGCCGGGAGAAGATGGAAGCCAAGCTGGCGGAGCTGGATGGCAAGCTCGGCCATCGACCGGCGGCCTGAGCCCGGTTGCAGAGAAGAGAGGGAGCCGCTGGCTCCCTTTTTTATTGGTGAAAATCACCATCTTGTTGGTTTTTTTCACCACGTTGTATCCGGTGAACATCCATCGTTAACTTTCATCTAATTGTAAATAAAGGCAAAAACATTCTGGCACGGCTCTTGTAATGTCATGGGAAGAGAGTGACACCCCATCAACAAGGAGCCAGACCATGAGCGTATTCAGCCGCCTGACCGACGTGATCAATGCCAACCTGCACAGCCTGCTCGACAAGAGCGAAGAGCCGGAGAAGATGCTGCGCCTGATGATCGAGGAGATGGAGCAGGTCCAGGTCGAGATGAGAACCCAGGCCGCCCGCGTCATCGCCGAACAGAAACAGCTGGAGCGCCATCAGCAGGCGCTGCGCAACCAGATCCAGGAGTGGGCAGCCAAGGCCGAACTCGCCATCCAGAAGGGCCGCGAAGATCTGGCCCGTGCCGCCCTCACCGAGAAGCTGGCGGAGATGAAGCAGTGCGAGCGGCTGGAAGAGGACAAGGCGCGGGTGGCCGAAGTGCTGGCCCAGCTCACCGCCGACAGCGAGCGACTGGCGGCCAAGCTGACCGAGGCGCGGGAGAAGCAGAAGATGCTGACCCTGCGCGAGCAGACCGCCCACAGCCGCATCCGCGCCCGTGCCCAGGTGGACAACCAGCGCATGCACGAGCTGGTGGCCCGCTTCGACGGCTTCCAGAACCGGGTCGATCAGCTGGAGGCCCAGCTGGAGGCGGCGACCCTGGGGCAGAATCCGTCCCTCGAGGCCCAGTTCCGCGAGCTGGAGCTGAACGACGAGATTGAGCGGGAACTGGCCCGGCTCAAGGGTCAGAAGGTGGAGGCATAACCATGACACCCTGGCCCAAGGATCTCGCCCATCGCAAGCTGACCGGGGTCTGCGCCGGTCTTGCCAGAGGGCTGGGGGTGTCCAGAGTGACGGTGCGGGTGGTGGCCCTGCTCGCCCTGATCCTGATGCCGCCGCTGGCCCTGGCGCTCTATCTGGTGGGGGTGCTCGTCATGCCTCCCCGCCGTGAACTTCAACGCTGGCTGGGGTGATCTCCGGATCGCCCCGTCGGCAAGTGCAAGCCCGTGAGGAGCACAACATGCTGGAATTTATCGTCTTGATCCTGGTGCTGATCGGCATGGCGCTGACCGGATTCACCGTGCTGGCCATGCTGCTGGTGAGCGGGGTCTTCGTGCTGTTTGGCGCCTTGGCCGGCATGTTTGCCCTCATCATCAAGCTGGCGCCCTGGTTGCTGGTGGTGCTGGTGGTGTGCTGGCTCCTCAGCAACAGGCGCAAGCAGTCGAACACCTACCGTTAAGCCTCCCTGATTTCGCATCCTTCCTTGGCCACTGCTTGCAGTGGCCCTTTTTATGGGGGCGACACAGGGTCGGTGTGCGGGGTGGCAAGCCAGGAAAGGCTCCAGCCGTGCCACAACGCCGGCTCGTGCACCAGGCGCTCCTTGAACGCCTTGCTCTGCTGCTTGAGGCGGTACTCGAGGCGCAGCGCCTCGCGTTTGCCGGGGACCTCCTGCTGCCATACCAGGGAGAGGGGGCCCTTGCCGCGCAGGGCTCTGGCCCCCTTGCCGCTCTGGTGCTGACGCAGTCGCCGCTCGGGATCCGTGCTGATCCCCACATAGAGTGCCCCGGTGCCGGTGCGCACCAGATAGACAAACCAGCGGGAGGGAGTGGGGGTGGCGAGGGTCACGAGGTGCGCCACCTGGCCCGCTGGTGCCCAAGCCGGTGCAGGGGCAGCAGGCTCACCAGCAGGCCGGCCCAGACGAAGGCAAAGCCCACGGATTTCACCGGATCCGGGATCTCGCCAAACCAGAAGAGGGCGAGCAGGAAGGCGAGGCTCGGCTCTATGTATTGCAACAGCCCCACCGTGCTCATGGGCGTGCGCGCCACCGCATAGCAGAACAGCCCCACCGGCAGCAGGGTGGCGGGGGCACTGCCCATCAGCAGCAGGCGCTCGGTCCAGTCACCGGCCATAAACTGGCTGGTGCCCTGCAAGGTCAGCCAGCCGATGATCAGCAGGGCGACGGGCAACTGCACCAGGGACTCCAGATAGAGGCTGGTACCGGCGTCCAGTCTCACCTTCTTCTTGATGAGGCCGTAGAGGGCGAAGTTGGCCCCCATCACGAGGGAGAACCAGGGCAGCTGGCCGTAGGAGAAGAGCATGTAGGCGAGCCCCGCCAGGGCGAGCGCCACCGCCAGGTGTTTTTGCGGGGTGAGCTTCTCTTTGAGGAAGAGCACCGCAAAGGCGATGTTGAACAGCGGGGTCATGAAGAAGGCGAGGCTGGTGGCCAGCACCTGGCCCGTGGTCAGGCACCAGGTGAACATGCACCAGCTGATGGACATCACGGGGCCCGCCAGCAGCACGAGGCCGAGCTGCCGGGGATCGCCGCGCAGGGCCCCCCAGGGTACCCGCTGGCCGAGGAGCAGAAGCAGGCCTCCCAGCAGCACCACGGACCAGAGCACCCGGTGGGAGAGCAGTTCCCACATGTTGATCTCGGGCATGAACTGGTAATAGAGGGGCAGCATGCCCCACAGCACGAATGAGAGGGCTGCGCTGCCGGTGCCCATCCAGTTCTTCATCTCTCTCCGTTTATTAAACTAAACAATGGCGGCTGCATGATAAGTATCCGCCGCTCCTTTCACAAGCGGGAGCGGGGAGAAAACTCTGGTACTATCGGGCCCATGAACCGACTCGATCCCCTGTTTGAACAGATCCGGGCCTGCCGCCTGTGCGAGGCCCACCTGCCGCTCGGCCCAAGGCCGGTGATCCGCGGCAACGAGCGCGCCCGTCTGCTCATCATCGGCCAGGCCCCCGGCACCCGGGTACACGCCAGCGGCATCCCCTGGGACGATCCCTCCGGCGATCGGCTGCGCTTGTGGCTCGGGGTGGACAAGGCCACCTTTTACGATGAATCCCGCATCGCCATCATGCCCATGGGGCTCTGTTACCCGGGCAGGGGCAAGTCGGGGGATCTGCCGCCGCGCCCGGAATGTGCCCCCACCTGGCACGACAAGGTACTGATGCTGCTGCCCAACATCGAGTTGACCCTGCTCATCGGCCAGTATGCGCAGGCTTACTACCTGAGGGCGGCGGCGAAAGGATCGCTCACCGAGACGGTGCGACACTGGGCGGACTATGGCCCGGCCTGGTTGCCGCTGCCGCACCCGTCCCCGCGCAACACCCTCTGGCTCAGGAAGAACCCCTGGTTCGAGCAGGCGGTGATCCCCCATCTGCAGCAGAGGGTCGCCCCCCTGCTTGACCCGGCAGGCTAGAGCGCCGGCTCGGCCTGGGGCTTGCTGCGGGCCATGGCGACCAGCGGCAGTATGATGCACAGGCACCCCAGCAGCAGCGGCAGCCCTGGCTGTTCGTCAAACAGCCAGACCCCGATGGCGACCGCCATCAGCAGCCCGGTGTACTCCGCCGAGGCGATCTTGCTCGCCTCCGCCTTGCGATAGGCCATCACGCACAGCCCCGCGTAGACCATGATGAGCGCCGAGGAGCCGAAGGCGGGCCACCACATCTGCCATTGCCACTCGCCCCCTTCCCACCAGGCCAGCGCCAGGATGAAGGGCATGCTCAGCACATTGGTGAAAAACAGGGTCTGGGCGATGGGCTGCTGGAGCGGGATGCGCTTGATCAGCAGGTTGTTGACCGCCAGGGAGAGCGCCACCCCGAGCGCCGCCAGGGCGGCCCAGTTTACCTCGGTCGGGCGCAGCACGATGAGCACCCCGACGAAGCCGAGCAGCGCCGTCAGCACCTTCTGGCGCGAGAGTGCCTCCCCCGCCAGCCAGACCGCGAGCGGCACCATCAGCAGCGGGGCGGCATAGAAGAGGGCGTTGGCGGTGGCGAGCGGCAGCCGGGTGAGGGCGACCACCATCAGGCAGACGCCGACGGCCCAGATGTGGGCCCGCAGCAGGTGCCACTTGAGGGCTACCGGCGGGTTGCGCCGCCAGGACCAGAGCAGCCAGGGGGCGAGCAGCAGGGCCGCGGAGAGCTGGCGGAAAAAGACAAACTGGAAAATGGGCTGGTCCGGCTCCAGCACCTTGACCAGGGCATCGGAGAAGACCGCCACCATGTTGCCGAGCACCAGATAGAGGATGCCTATCCCGACTGCATTCATACCACCTCCAGATTCAGATGAGGGGAGGGTAGCCCACGGCCTGTTATCCAGTAAAATGATAAAAAATCATCACGCATGAGAAATTTGGATAATGAAGCTGCCCCCCCTGCGCGCCGTTCAATATTTCGAGGTGGTTGCCCGCCTGCTGAGTTTTTCCCGCGCCGCCCTGGAGCTCAATGTCAGCCAGAGTGCGGTCAGTCACCAGATCCGTCTGCTGGAGGATTTTCTGGGGGAGCGGCTGCTGCTGCGCCAGGGGCGGCTGCTCTCCCTGACGCCCCAGGGGGAGATCTATTTCGAGGGGATCGCCGCCGGGCTAGTCCAGATTGCCCAGAGCAGCGAGCAGTTGCGCGGCGGCGGCGAGATGCGGGTGCGGCTCGCGGTCTACAGCTCCTTTGCGGTGAAGTGGCTGATCCCGCGCCTGGCCGGGCTGCGCCAGCTCTATCCCGAGCTGGATCTCAGCCTGGAGATGGTGGCGGAAGATCCCGAGCTTTCCGACAGGGTGGCGGACGGTTTCATCACCGTCTCCCCCGAAGGGCCGGGCTACATGCACGATCTGCTCTATCGGGAGCGGCTGATGCCGGTGTGCAGTCGCCGGATGTGGCAGCAGGTGGAAGGGGAGTGGCCCGCCACCCTGTGGCAGTTGCCGCTGCTCTCCATCCAGGCTATCTACCGCGAGAAGGGGGAAGATTGGCGGCGCTGGGCCGAAATGGGGGGGCTGACCATTCCCCCCGAGGCGAGGGTGCACCATTTCAGCCATATCCTGCTCGCGCTGGAGGCGGCGAACTGGGACCAGGGAATGGCGCTCATCAACGACTATATGTTGCAGCCGGAGGATCCGCGTCTGGTGCGGCTGCCCCTGCACGCCCTCGAGACCGGCGACAACTTCTATTTCGTCTTCAAGCGCTCGCGCGCCCATGAACCCGCCATCAGCCGGTTGCGTCAGTGGCTGTGGCAGGAGTCGCAGGCGAGCCTGAGACCCGGGGAAAACGAGCCTCTCAGGCGTGTCTGAACGGGCTGGGTGCCCTATGCAGAATGGATGGCGCAGCCCACGACGCAGGAGTCTGCTTCGGGGGGGCCTGATGGCACTGGCGAGACCAGGGCCATCAGGAGCGGGTCAGGTGCGCTTGAACTGGCTCAGTACAAAGAGGGTGGTGGCGCAGACTACGACCGAGGGACCGGCCGGGGTGTCCTGATACCAGGAGAGGGCAAGGCCCCCCAGCACGGCGAGACAGCCTGTCAGGGCGGCAAAGCCGGCCATCTGCTCCGGGGTCTGGCTGAAGCGGCGGGCGGTGGCGGCGGGAATGATCAGCAAGGAGGTGATGATGAGCGCCCCGACGAACTTCATGGCCACGGCGATGACCAGGCCTATCAGCAACATCAGCACGCAGCGCAGCACATCCACCCGCACCCCTTCCACCCGGGCTAGCTCTTCCGAGATGGTCATGGAGAGCAGGGGATCCCAGAGCCGCCACAGGGTGAGCAGCACCAGGGCGCCGCCGCCGTAGATCCAGAGCAGGTCCATGGGCTGCACCGAGAGCAGGTCGCCAAACAGGTAGGCCATCAGATCCACCCGCACGTTGTCCATGAAGCTCAGGGTGACCAGACCCAGCGACAGGGCGCTGTGGGCCAGAATGCCGAGCAGGGTGTCGGTGGCCACCTGCTGGTTGCGGCTCATGATCACCAGCAGCATCGCCATGGCGAGGCAGCAGACCACGACCGCCAGGGTGAGGTCCACCTGCAGCAGGATGCCGAGGGCGATGCCGAAGAGGCAGGCATGGGAGAGGGTGTCGCCAAAATAGGCCATCTTGCGCCACACCACGAAGCTGCCAAGCGGCCCGGCCAGCAGGGAGATGCCGAGTCCGGCCGCGAGGGCGTATAACAGAAAGCTGTCCACGTGAAGATCCTAGTTGTTGCGAGAGGGCAGGCGGATGACGGGAGCCTGCGGTTCATGATGATGGTGTTCGCCATCGCAGTGGTGATGGTGGGTATAGACCGCCAGCACCTCCCGCTCCGGTCGCCCGAACAGGCGGGCAAATTCCGGGTGACGGGCCACGCTCTGTGGCTCGCCGTGGCAGCAGACGTGGCGATTGAGGCAGATCACCTCGTGAGTGCTGGCCATCACCAGGTGCAGATCGTGGGAGACCATCAGCACGGCGCAGTGGAACTCGGCGGCCAGCTGGCTGATGAGGGCATAGAGCTCGATCTGGCCCGTGATATCTACCCCTTGCACCGGTTCGTCCAGCACCAGTAGCTCGGGCTTGACCAGCAGGGCGCGGGCCAGCAGTACCCGCTGCATCTCGCCACCGGAGAGCTTTTGCATCCGGTTGTCCAGCAGATCCTGGGCACCGACCCGATTGAGCGCCTCCTCGATGGAGAGGCGGCTGTTCTTGCCAAGTTGCAGGAAGCGGCGCACCGTCAGGGGGAGGGTGGGGTCCAGATAGAGGCGCTGGGGTACATAGCCGACCCGCAGATCGCGGCGGCGGACGATGTCCCCCGAATCTGGGCGGAGCAAACCCAGCACCAGCTTGCTCAGGGTGCTCTTGCCCGCCCCGTTGGGGCCGACCAGGGTGGTGATTTTGCCTTTGTTCAGGGTAAAGGAGACCTTGTCGAGCACGAGTCGTCCGTCAAATGAGAGACAGACCTTTTTCAGCTCCACCAGTTGGGTCATGACAGCTCCGGGGTTTACAGCCTGTGAGAGTTATAATATAACAGCGACGTTGGTTTGTTATATTATCACACACATACTCCCTGACGAGACCTCTATGCGAATTCTTGCTCTGATCACTGCCCTGATGGCGGTGAGTCTGCCTGTCCGTGCCCTCGAGGTGCTGACCACCATCAAACCCCTGGGCTTCATCGCGGCGGCGATCACCGATGGCGTGAGCGAGCCCGGGGTGCTGCTGCCCACTGGCGCGTCGCCCCACGATTTTTCCCTGCGCCCTTCCGATATTCGCAGCATCAACGAGGCCGATCTGGTGGTGTGGGTCGGTCCGGAGCTGGAAGGCTTCATGGCCAAACCCCTTGCCCGGCATCCTCATGTATTGACCCTGACCCAGGTTCCCGGCATGTCGCTGTACAACTATGCGACCCAGGGGGAGCATGACGATCATCACCATGATGACAAGGATCATGACCATGCCGCCCATGACCACGGCTCGCACGACGAGGGCCATGAAGGGCACCACCACGAAGGGGTGGATCCCCACATCTGGCTGGGTCCAACCCAGGCCAAGGTGATTGCCAAGGCGATTGCAACCGAACTGGGCAAGCTGGACCCTGCCAACCAGGCGCGCTATGCCGCCAATCTCGCGGCCTTCGAGGGCAAGGTGAACGCCCTGGACAAGGTGATCGCCGTGCAGATGGAGGCGGTGGATCAGAAGGGCTACTTCGTGTTCCACGAAGCCTATGGATACTGGGAGCGTCACTACGGCATGAGCTCCAAGGGACACTTCACCGTGAGTCCGGAGCGTCGCCCGGGAGCCAAGACGCTGATTGATATCCGCAAGGCGCTGGAAGAGAAAAAGGCGAGCTGCATCTACGCCGAGCCGCAGTTCTCCCCGGCGGTGATCGAGTCGGTTGCCCGCAATACCGGGGCCAAGGTGCTGCTGCTGGACGAAGTCGGCGAGCAGGTGCCGCTCGGTCCGGACGGTTATCCGCAATTCATGCAGCAATTGGCGGACGCCTTCGCCCAGTGCCGCTAGGCCTTGCCCGACATTGACGATAGAGGCGGCGCGGCCAACTATACTGACCTCCAGCATCTGATATGGAGTGTCAGTCATGAAATGGTTGCTCGTCTCTGTCTGCACGCTGACCCTGCTGGGATCCGGCATACAGGCATCCGGTCTTTCCGAACACATCGCCAGCCCGGAACTCAGGGCAAAAATGCAGGCGGTCTATGGCGCCAGAGCGATCCAGCGGTCCGAGGCCTTCTCTCGTCTGCTGACGCCAAGGGCCGGAACGACGGACCAGCAGAAGCTGGAGCTGGTGAATAACTACTTCAACAACCTGACCTACAGCGAGGATCCCAGACTGTGGGGGGATGATGATTATTGGGCCAATCCGCTGGAGTTCATCGGGGCGAGAGGAGGGGATTGCGAGGACTACAGCATCGCCAAGTACTACACCCTGATGGAGCTGGGGGTCGACGAGAAGAAGCTGCGGCTGGCCTATGTGAAGGCAATTCGTTACAACCAGTTCCACATGGTGACGTTGTACTTCCCGACCATCAAGTCAGATCCCCTGGTGCTGGACAACATCAATGGCCGCATCCTGCCGGGGAGCAAGCGCAATGATCTGCAGCCGGTTTACAGTTTCGATGCCAAAAGCATCTGGATCATGAAATCTCGTCGCGAGGGAACCCTGGCGGGGAGCGCCGATCGCCTGGCCCAGTGGACCTCGATGCAGAGCCGCTTCTCCAGCGAGCATTTGCGCTCCCCCCGTCGCCAGCTATAACTTGTCCGCCGCCTTCAACTCCTCGAAATATTTTGCCGCGCCCGGATGCTGTTCGACACTCAGCACCGGGCCTATCTTGTTGCGCGCCTTGTGAAACAGGTTCGCATAGCCATAGGTCTGTTCGTTGAAACTGGTTTGCTGGCTCAGCATGGCCCGGGTAAGCCGATAGACCTCGTCATCCGGTGTGGCGGCATTGGTCACCAGGGTGGCGGCGATGGCGAAGGTCGGGGTTGCCTTGAGGTTGCCCGGGTAGATGCGTGCCGGCACCTGGCTGCGCTGATAATACCTGACCCCCTTGAGCAGCTGGTCCCTGACGGGCCCCTCGATCGCCAGGAAGCGCACGTCGCAGCGCTTGGCGGTGTCGAGCACGATACGGTTGGGATGACCCATGACGAGGCCATAGGCATCGATCTGTTTACTGCACAGTGCTTCGGAGAGATTGGCGACGCTCTTCAAATCAAGATCCTGCTCCTTTGCACCCAAAACATTGAACAGGGCCAATGCCGTTTGCCGAGTCCCTGAACTCTTCAGGCCCATGTCGATGGGGGCCAGCTTGAGCTGCTCCAGGGTGGTGATATCCCCATCGGCTCGCACCACTATGGTGAAAGGTTCGGCGTGGGTGGCAAAGAGAGCCCTCAGCTCGCGTTGTGGTTGGGCAACGAAAGGCCCCGTGCCCTGGCTGGCCTGATAGAGCCAGTCTGACTGGACGAGGGCATAGGGGACCTCTCCCGCTTTCAGCTGACGGAGATTCTCGATGGACCCGGAGCTGGCCTGCAGTTTGCAGGGCATCGTGGGGTCACTTTTTTTGGCCAGTCTGCAGAACTCCTTGATGACCTGGTAATAGATGCCTTGCTCCCCCCCGGTGCCTATGGTCATGGTGGTCGCGTACAGGGTCGGTTGCCACAGCAGGGCAAGCAGCAGCAGCGGGATCCTCATGATGCATTCTCCTGAGTGGCATAACCATCGATGCCCCAACTGCGCAGCATGTCCACATCGCTCACGTCGCCGGCTTCCGCCAGCAAGGTGTAGCCGGAAGCATGGAGGCATTGGGAGAGCAGGTTCCAATAAAGGGGGGACTGGGTGAGCTGGCAACTGATGAAGACGGGTCTGATGGGGTCGAGTCTGGCCAGATTGTCGTTGTTCATCGGGATGTTGCTGAACGCCAGCTCAATCCCCTGGGACTGGAGTGCAGTCAGTCGCTCCTCGGCCAGGGGGGGGAAGATAGCCAGATCCCAGCGCCAGTCCAGCGTCTTGCCACGAGCGCTGGCCAGCACGGGGGCAAACTGCGCCCAGTCTGGATGGCCGAGCAGGCTGAGAGGTAGCTGGAGCCCTTCCGCCTTCTGGGTCAGCCAGTCGTTGAGCAGCGCCCGAATTTCATCCGGCGAGCTGTCCGTGGTGGGGGGGTGCTTGGGTAACAGGCGGCTGTAGAGCCTGATACTCCCCTGAGTGGAGAAGAAATGCTGCTGATAGGTGTTGCCATCGGTGTCGACCAGACCAACGAGCTTCTGGTGGGTCGGGAGGGCGTCGTGCTTGCCAAGCTGGGTGATCTTCAGCCGTTGTTGCAGCAGGTCCCGTTTGCGTTCGGAGACCAGCTGGTTGATGGAGACGACGACTTCCTGCAATTCGCGAAGCCACGGGGTTGGCAGGTTGCCGCTGAACTGGCGTTTGCGGATCCGGGTCAGCTGCAGACTGATCTGTTCGAGGGGGCGTAGCAGGCGGCGGCACACCCAGGTGATCACCAGACTGAACACCAGCAGGCCGGCGAGCAGCGCAAGTCCGGTACGACTGATGGCGTTCCACAGATGCTGGTAGGCGTAACCCTTGTGTCCCTCGAGCGTGAGGGTACCGAGAATGCGCCAGCCGTCGGTCAACTCCTGCTCAATCTTGACCGGTGGCATGTCGATAACTGAGGGGAGCAAGCCTGGAATATTTTGCTGTGCGGTGTGGAACACCTTCTGGAACAGCACCTGGCCATCCGGATCCAGCAGGACGACGGAGTTGACGAAGCCTCCGTCGAACATGGCGTTCACTATGGTCTCGGCAAGGACCTTGTCATCGTTGAGCAAGGTACCCTGCAGCACCAGCCCCAGCGCGGTGATGGCGGTTTCAAGGTTGGCCGACATCTGGTCGAGAATAGACTGTCGTACCGTGGTGATCTCCAGCACGAGCAGCAGCGCGGCGCCGATGGTGAAGAGGATCAGAATGATTACATTTAACAATTTTGCCAATGACATACCCACTCCATGGAGATGTTTTTGCAACATTTTCTGGGCCGGAGAGCACCACAACCGGACTTGGTTCTTAAAAATAGAAAAAAATGGCTGAAAATGACGATCATTTCTGCCCATGCTGGAAGGTTATGCATAAAATGTGAGTTTCGTGCATGGAGCTATGAACTTTTTGTAAGTATTTAGGTCTAAAAGCCAGATATTCGGTTTTCATAATAAAAACTCATAAAAACAGACCCACAACCACCACCCTTAGATCTAATAACAGGATAGCGGATGAAACGTCTCCGTCCCTTGGTAGCTCAGGCTGCCAATTGGGAACCCCCGGTTCCCCGCAAGCATTTCTATGCCATGCTATTGCTCACGGCCATGACGCTGTCAGCAGTAGCCGTATTGCCAGCTCCCGGTGACATCCTGGAGCGGCCACTGCGTCTGGAGTTGCCGATCGCCACCACGGGCACCGCAACCAACGAAGACAACACCGACTTCAACGACATTCCGGATCACGAGCTGGTCGAGTCAGCTGCTCCCGAAGACGACATCCCGGCGGATGCCACGCCTCAATGGCAGGATTACCGGGTACGCAACGGCGAGAACCTGACCACCATCTTCAATAACCTGGGGCTGTCCACCACCACCCTCTACAAGGTGCTGGATGCGGATGCCAAGAACAACCTGGCGCGTCTCAAACCCGGTCAGACCATCGAGTTGCTGATCGATCAGGACAACATTCTGCAGCAGCTGAAGATCCGTCTGAACATCAAGCAGACCCTAGTGCTGGAGCGTACCGACGACACCTATAGCGCCAACATGCTCAATGAAGAGGTGGAGTGGCAGCAGAAGAGCTATGACGGTGTCATCAACGGCAGCTTCTACGTCAGCGCCCGCAATGCCGGGATCCCGGCCAACCACATCCAGAAGATTGCCAACCTGTTCCAGTGGCGCCTCAACTTCGCCAAGGATTTGAAAAAAGGTGACAAGTTCAAGGTGCTGGTCCGCCAGGAGACGGTCGAGGGCAAGAGTACGGGCAATACCCAGTTGCTGGGGGTCGAGGTGTTCAGCCAGGGCAAGGCCGTGTCAGCCTGGTTGTCGGAAGATGGCAACTATTATGACGGTCAGGCAAACAGCCTGGAGCGCGGCTTCCGCCGTTATCCGACTCACAGCCGTTACCGGGTCAGCTCCAGTTTCAACCCGAATCGCCGTCATCCCATTACCGGGCAGGTCCGGCCCCATGAGGGGACCGACTTTGCCCTGCCGGTAGGCACGCCCATCATGGCGACCGGTGACGGTGTGGTCCTCAAGGCAACCAGCCACCCGCTGGCAGGCACCTATGTCGTGATCAAGCACGGTCGTACCCTGATGACCCGTTACCTGCACCTGAGCAAGCTGCTGGTGAAACCCGGGCAGAAGGTGAAAATGGGCGACAAGATAGCCCTCTCCGGCAACACGGGCCGTTCCACCGGTGCTCACCTGCACTACGAAGTACGCATCAACAACCGGCCGGTGGATCCCATGAAGATCAAGCTGCCGATGGCGGAGCCGCTCTCCGGCAAGGACAAGCGTCAGTTCCTCGCCAAGGTGAAGAGCTACCGCAAAGAGATGGAGGCGGGCTGAACGGCGCCCTCCTGACGAAAAAGGCCCCGCCAACTGGCGGGGCCTTTTCATTGCAGAACGGCTTCAATAACCCTTGTCAAAGTCGATCCGGCCGTCCAGCTGCTGACCATCAATGAAGCGGATGTAGTTGCGGATGAAGATCTGGGCTACATCTTCCGGGAAGCTGTAGGCGCTGTTGTGGGGCGTCACGATGAGATTGGGCTGGTGCCAGAGTGGGCTGTCAGCGGGCAGGGGTTCCTGCTCGAACACATCTAGCACCGCCATGGCGGGTTTGCCGGCTTGCAGTGCCGCCAGCAGGTCCCCCTCATGGACGGCATTGCCCCTGCCGACGTTGAAGAAGATGGCGCCCGGTTTGCAGTGGCTGAAGCGTTCGGCGGTGAAGAGATGGCGTGTCTCTCGGGTGGCGGGCAGTACGCTGACGATGACATCGGCCTGGGCCAGCATCTTGTTGAGTGCCGGCAACTGGTACACCTGATCGAACCCGGCACGTTCACGGCCACTGTGGCTGATGCCGAGCACCCTCATGCCAAAATGTTTGCCGGTGTGGGCGATATGCTGCCCTATGCTACCGGTGCCGAGCAGCAGCAGCGTCTTTCCCTTCAAGCCCTGGTAGGGATGGCTCTGCCAGACGCCCTGTTGCTGCTGCTCGCGATAGAGTGGCAACTGGCGGGTCAGGCTGAGCAGATGGCCGAACACATACTCGCTCATCAAGGGGCCGAAGATGCCGCGGACATTGGTGAGCAGGTAGTCGCGGCGGCAACTGGCGTCCAGCAGCACATCGACCCCGGCATAAGTCGACTGGAGCCAGCTTAGCTTGCCGGCCTTGGCCAGCAGCGGCTTGGCCCGGGCAGGCTCGGCCATCAGGATATGAGCGTCACCGATAAGCTGTTCGGCCTCGGCCTGATTGTCGGCCCGAAGAATGTGCAGATGGGGAAGATGGGCCGCCTTGAGCAGGCGTTCATAGTGGCTGTTGTCCTGACTCAACAGCAGCAGGGTACGTTGGCTCATACTCTTGTTCCTTATCGTGTTTATGGCAAGGCGAGAGGGATGCTGTCTCCATCTTACCCCAGTTGATCGGGCAAGATAGTCGAGCAGGGCGCTTTTTCATTTTTAGACGGGGCCCTCGTGGGCTACAATCTGCCCCACATTTTGCAAAGGATCCGACTCCAGTGTTTGGTGACAAGTTTTATAAGCGACTGGCCGAGCTGCAGCCCTGGCAGCAAACCGTCTATACCCTGGCGCTGGCAGAGCGCATGTACCCCAACTATGTGCTCTTTACCCAGGCTTCCGGTTTCGGGGATGCGAGGGCATTCCGTCACGCGCTGGATCAGATGTGGAACTACCTGACGGTCAAGGGATCCCGCGTCAATCTTGGTGCCATTCTGGAAGCGTTTGAAGTCTACATTCCCGATCCCCGCAAGTTTGAATCCTACGGCGCCTATCCGGCACTGGACGCCTGCGTGGCGCTGGGTTGTGCCTACAACTCGGTGATCTGCCGGGTGGGGGAAGAGGCCAACGACGCCAGCCATGCGTCTGTCGGCACGGTCGCCGGCTTCATCGAGATGCTGGAAGAGCGGGATCTCAGCGATGAGGAGCTCTATGAGCACGAGTACATGGAGGCGGAGCTGGAGTTCCAGGTCGAACTGCTCAAGCGGGTGGCCCATGAACGGGACAGCGATCGTATCCTTGCCATCCGCGCCTTCGCGGCCCAGGACGGCGTCTCCAACATCGGCATCAGCCTGGAGGCGTAACGCCATCGCGTACTGCCCATAAAAAAAGCTCCCGGTCGGGAGCTTTTTTTATCTCTGAGCGTTCATTTTTTGGTGTGTGAGAAAGCATTTATGCATTTTTTTTCAAATGGTTAACTTTTTTTCTCCTGATTCTTAGGGGCCATTCGTTGCTGTTGTAAGCTCGCTTCTATTGGTTGCACTTGACAGAGAATCACCGACGAGAACATCTCCATTACTGAGGTCATCTATGAATGCAACAGAGCTTTGGCAGCTTTCCCCCGAGCAATTCAACGAGTGGCGGCGTGAGAACGATTATCCCCGTATCTGGGCGCTGCTGGTGGCGTCGCTGCCCCATTTCGACGACTGGATGGCGGAGCAGAAGATAGAAAAAAGCGTGATCTTCCAGATCGGCATCGCCCGCTTCATCAGCTCCCGCTGCGTGCTGAGCCTTTGTGTCTACATGAGCGACGACAAGGTCCGCCTGTATGAGAGCGCCTCGAGTGCACTGGAATCCCTGCGCAAGAGCGGCCTCATCCGCTCGGAGACCCGTTTCGAGCCTTACAGCATGTGGCTGGCGGGAAAACATGGCAATGACGAGGTGAAACGGGTGCAAAGCCTGCTCTCGGTCTCGGAGAACAACAAGGGGGAGGCCCAGGTGCTGGGCAAGCATCGTCTGCTCAACATCGGCGGTGTTACCCTCAAAAGCCCCATCATCTCCGGCCGGTTGCTCGATTTTACCTGTCTCGACGAGCTCTCTCTCGATGGGGCCGTCAACAACTCCAAGGTTTATCTGTGGCACTGCTCGGCCAAGGGGGTCAGGGTCAATGGCGGGGTGATCGGGCTCGATCTGTTCGACTCCCTGCTGTGGGACCACAGGGCCTGGGCCAAGAAGCGGGAGCTGGCGCTGGAGGACGGGGTCTTTCAGGACTTCACCATAGAGTGCGAGGAGATCCGCTTCCACTCCTCCCGGGCGGTGCTGAAAAACTTCAGCGTCAGCGCCAAGAACTTCGATGCCACCATGGAGCACACCAACCTGGACAAGGTGGAGGTGGTCTACAACCACAATGGGCGGATCGACCACAACGAGGCGAGCAAACTCTATCGCAATGCCAAGCGCCTCTTCTCCAGCGTGGGTGACACCGTCGACGCCGGCGAGTGTTACTACAAGGAGAAGCTGCACGAGATGAAGTCCCTGGCGAGCCCGCGGGAGCTGTTCCGGGAGCGCTGGTTGCGAAGCGGTCCGATGACGAAGTGCTGGCTCTCCCTGCTGTGCTATCTCAAGTGCGCGGGCAAGTTCATCAGCTTCATCACCTGGGGGTTTGGGGAGCGTCCCATCAGAAGCTTGCTGATGTCGATGGGGGTGATCCTGCTGGCGACCCTGACCTATTTCCTGGCGCCGGAGTCTGCAACCCACGGCCATCTGGGGCGCTCTCTCTATTTCAGCATCGTCACCTTCGTGACCCTGGGTTATGGGGACATCTCCCAGACCTCCTCGCCGCTGCAACTGCTGTCGGCCATCGAGGCCTTCTGCGGCATGTTCCTGACCGGTCTATTCCTCGCGGGTTTTGCCTCGAAAACCAAGCAGTATTGACGGGAGTGCCGGCGGCGGGTGCCATCAGTGCCCGCCTCCGGTGCCCTCCTGCTGTCTTCCCATCCCTCCCGGCTGTCCCGGCGACCTCGCTTGACGCAGCGGCGGTGGAGCGACTTTATTTAAAGTCATCGCATGCCATGGCAAGCGATGGCGCCACCAGCGCCCGGACATGACGCAATCAGAGGAGAAAGCCCGGTATCGATCCGCCAACCACCGATGTAGAGAAGGAATAACGCTATGATATTGAATCACTTATGGGGATTGTATGCCCATCCCCACACCGAATGGCATACCATAGACGAGCGGCACGACAGCTTCAGAAACAGTCTGACCCACATCCTGCTCGTGGCCCTTATCCCTCCCATCTGCGCCTACTATTCCGCCGTTCACATCGGCTGGAGCATCGGGGTCGGCGATCCCATCACCCTGACCGCCACCAGCGCATTCAAGCTGTCGGTCGCCATGTACGTGACCCTTATCATCGGCGTGCTGGCACTCTCCTATCTGGTGCACTGGATGGGGCATACCTTCGGCTCGGATCCCAGCTACACGACCTCGCTGGAGCTGGCGGCCTACACCTCCACGCCACTCTTCATGGTGGGCTTCTCCGCTTTCTTCCCGCATCTCTGGTTCGTGATGCTCATCGGTTTGGTCGGGCTGACCTATTCCGTCTACCTGCTCTATATCGGCGTGCCCATCTTGATGCACATCACCAAGGAGCAGGGATTCATCTACGCCAGCTCAGTGGTGACGGTCGGCCTGGTGCTGCTGGTCTGCGTGCTGGCTGCCACGGCCATCCTGTGGGGATCCGGCTTCGGTCCCGTCTTCACCCAGTAGCCGTGTATGCCGACGGCAACGACGACAAGGGCGCCTTGATGGCGCCCTTGTCGTTGCTCTCTCTGGTCGGCGTGTCTTTGCCAGACCCGGGAGGGAAGTCGTCTGCGTTGATCAGCGGGGATTGCCGCTGCCGATGCCGAACGGGATGCGGTAATCGCTGCTCTGATCGCCGAGGCTGACGGTCAGGTTGCCCTGGGCGCGGCTCGGGATCTGTACCTGCTGGGTACCCATCAGGTTGGCGTGGACGGAGGCCACCAGATCACCGGATTCATCGCGCACCTCCAGCATGGGGTTGGCTTTGCCGGCCATGGCGGCGCTGGCATGCCAGTTCACGAACAGCACACCCGGGGTGGCATTGAAGTCGGCGGGGATGGAAGCCTGGGCAACACCGGCGCTCATCAGGCCTGCCACGGCCAGCATCTTGATCACGTTTTTCATGTTCATTCACTCTCTTGGTTTTTATGTCATTGGCAAGGCCTGACAGGCCTGTATCAATGCATCCTTGCAAGAGGTCATTCAAATGGTGTGTTGTTTTGTCACGGATGTTTGTCACCCATGTGTATGGGGGACTGCCATGAACGACCAGTTGTTTTGCGGCTTGGCGCTCCTGCCTAAGCGATGTGTGAATATTAAGCGCCTCACCCGGTCATTGTTAGCGAGATAAACTGGCCTACACGTTCAAAAAATATGAATGATGTTTTGTGGGGAGGAAGCAGGCAGGTTGGAGGGGAGTCACCCTTCAGGAGAGAGGTGCATGTCCCAGACCTGACACGGGATTGTCACATCCGGTGCGTACTGTGCGACTTCATTTTCACACTGGTTCAAGGATGACTATGTTTCGCGTCTCTTCCCTTGCCGCCTGCGTGGCGGCCACCCTGCTGAGCGGCTGCCATTCGGGCAATGACTCCTCCTCGCCCGCCGTCGGCGACTATCAATACAGCACCAAGGCGGTCTATGCCGCCCGTCAGGCAATGAACAGCTATGAGGTTGCCCCTGAAGGCTTTAGTCCCGTCTTCACCGAACTGGTGGCACGCCATGGCTCCCGCTCGCTGTCCAGCCCCAAATACGATGTGCTGACCAAGCTGGTGTGGGAGGAGGCTGCGAGACAGGGGGCCTTGACCGAGCTGGGCCAACGGCTCGGCGCCAAGGTGGACGCCGTCACGGCCGCCAACCAGACCCTCGGCTATGGCCTGCTGAGTGCGCTCGGTAAGGAGGAGCACGCCAACCTGGCGACCCGGCTCGCCGAACGGCTGCCCACCCTGCTGACCACTGAATCGACTCCCCTCTGCCTCAAGGTCGAGACATCGGGCAAGGATCGCGCCAACGAAAGCGCCTACTTCTTCATGCAGAGCCTGGCCAAACGGGTCTCTCTGGTGACGGACAGCCCCGACTGTTACGTCAGCCAGGAGAACCCTTCCGAGATCGACAAGGGGCTGCGCAACAAGTTCGAGCTCTACTTCCACAAGACCGAGCCGCAGGGGGAGTACACCCGGTATCTGCCCACCTTCCAGGCCTATCAGGCCTTTGTCGGGGACGAAGAGAACGGGGTGGCTCCTGCTCCCGAACTGACCGAGGCCCTCGATGCGCTCAAGGCCCTGCCCAGGACCCGGGTGATGGCCCGCGAGATGCTCGAGCGTCTCTACAGCAAGGCCTTCGTCGACGAGCTGGCCGCCGGGGTGGATTATGTGGCGGTGAATCCGGAGGATGGTGGCAAGACCCATGTGCGCGACGAGGTGGACGCCGCCCTCATGCTCTACAACCTCTTCATCATCGGCCCGGGGATGATCCGGGAGGCGCAGGCACAAGGCGGATCCTGGGATCTCGAGCAGTTCATCACGCCAGAGGAGTCTGCCTGGTTCTCCTACCTCTCCGATGCCGAGGACTTCTACGAGAAGGGGCCGAGTCTTGCCAGCCAGAGCGCCACCTACGCCGTGGCCCAGCCCCTGCTTGACGGCCTCTTCAACGAGGTACAGACCCAGGTGGTGGAAGAGGCGGGTGAGCATGTCGCCAAGCTGCGCTTCGCCCATGCGGAGACCCTGATCCCGCTGGCGGCCCTGATGGAGCTGGAAGGGAGCCGCCAGAGCGCCCAGCTTGGCGTGCTGATGAGCCAGGAAAACAACGAATGGCGTGGCGGCTGGGTCTCTCCCTATGCGGCCAACATCCAGTGGGATGTCTACCGCAACGAGGCCGGCCGGGTGCTGGTGAAGATGCTTTACAACGAGAAGGAGCTCGCCTTCAAGGCAGGTTGCGCCCCCATTGCGGTGGGTAGCTTCTTCTATGACTTCGGCGAGCTCAAACGCTGTTACGACTACTCGTCCTGACGCGCTCGTGCCATCCCCGGGGCCGGTCATCGCCGGCCCCGATTTTTTTGGTTCAGGCGGAGCCCGCTTGTCGACGACCCGCCTGCCAGGTGGTGCCCATGGAGGCGGCGATGATGGCGGCTATCCCGAGCCACTGGGACGGGGGCAACTGCTCACCCAGCCATACCAGTCCCATCAAGGCTCCCATGGCCGGTTCACCGCTGGTGAGAATGCCGTAGCTCTTGAGGGGAAGGCGGCGCAGGACAAACATCTCGAGAGAGTAGGGGATGGCGCTCGAGAGCAGCCCCACCCCGATGATGGTGAGGATCACGGGGACGGTGAATGACGCCTCGATCGCACCCTCCAGCCCGAAGGGCAATACCAGCAGGGTGCCCACCCACATGCCCAGCGCCGGAGCCTGTGCGCCCAGCAAGGCTCCTGCCCGCTTTCCGGTGAGCATATAGAGCCCCCAGAAGAGGCCAGCCCCGAGAGCCAGTGCGGCCCCCAGGGGATCGATGGCCTGCTGTGTTGCCCGCAGGGGCAAGAGCAGCAGCAGCCCGGCGATGGCCAGTATCAGCCAGATGAAGTCTGCCCGGTGGCGTGAGGAGAGCAGGGCCACCGTCAGGGGGCCGATGAACTCGATGGCCAGGGCTACGCCGAGGGGAATGCGTGCGATGGCCAGATAGAAGAGCAGGTTCATGGCCCCAAGCGACAGGCCGTAGGGGATGGCGCCCAGCAGGGTGCGTCGGTCGAGGGGGGCACGCCAGATGCGAAACACCAGGGAGAGGAGGAGGGCGGCGCACCCCAGCCGGAACAGGGTCGTGCCTGCGGCTCCGAGCAGGGGAAACAGGGATTTGGCCAGGGAGGCGCCGAGGGTGATCGACAGCATGGCGAGCAGGACGGCCAGAAGAGAGGAGAGGGCATTGGGATTGGGTTGCATGGTATTGATACCGAGCAGGACGATGGGCAGTAAAATATATCTGGAGACTTGGGTAAAACCGGTCTAATACTGGCCTTGTGCGATAATTTTTATCAAATGAACCCCATGACCGACAAATTTGATCTGCTCATCCTCGCCGAGCTGCAACAGGATGCCCGTCTGCCCACGCCGGAGCTGGCCCACAGGGTCGGTCTTTCCGCCCCAGCCTGCTACCGCCGCGTCCGCGCCTTGCGGGAGTCCGGTCTCATCGAGCGGGAAGTGGCGCTGGTGGCACCGTCCACCATGGGCTGGCCCATCACCATGCTGGTGCTGGTGACCCTGGAGCGGGATCATGGCCGCATCGTCGATGAGATGATCGCCAGCCTGCAGCGGGAACCCGAGGTGATGGATCTCTGGTATGTGACGGGGGAGCAGGACTTCGTGCTGCAAGTGGCCGCCAGGGACATGCAAAGTTACGAGCAGTTCACCCGTCGGGTGCTCCATGCCAGGGACCAGGTGCGCAGTTTCAAGACTCTGGTGGTCATGGGACAGCACAAGCGTTGCGGCGCCTTGCTGCCCGGGTAAAGAGGGGGTTGCGCCGAAGCCTTGCCGGCATTGCGGGAGCGCCGTCAGGGAAAGGAACAGGGGCAGGTACGGCCTGCCCCTTCTGTGTCAGCCAGGTTCCCCGGGCGCCAGCTCCTCTGCCGTCATGGGGCGCAAGACCCGGCAGGGATTGCCGACCGCCACCACGCCTGCCGGAATGTCTCTGGTGACAACGGACCCCGCCCCGATGACGCTGTTGTCCCCTATGGTGACGCCCGGGCAGATGACGACGCTGCCCCCAATCCAGACGTTGTTGCCGATGCGCACCGGCTTGCCGAACTCGACCCCCTTGATGCGCGGCGCTACCGCCACCGGGTGGGTAGCGGTGTAGATCTGCACTCCGGGGGCCAGCAGCACGTTGTCGCCTATGTGTACCTCGCACACATCCAGGATGGTGCAGTTGAAATTGGCGTAGAAATTCTCGCCGACAAAGATGTTGGCACCATAGTCGCAGAAGAAGGGGGGCGTGATGAAACAGCGTTCTGCGCGGCCACCCAGCAGGCGGGTGAGGCGCTCATCCCAACCAGGGGCATCGGTTCGCTCCCGGTTCAGTTCTCCCAGCAGGGCGCGGCACTGCTCCCGCGCAGCCCGCAGTTCGGGGTCCCCTGCATCATAGGGCGCTCCCGCCACCATCTTCTGCCACTCGGGGCCACGCACGGCGGGCCGCTGCACTGTCGTTGCGTCAGTCATCATTGCTCCATCAGCCAGATCAGGGATTCGTAAGGGCGCAGCTTGCAGGATTGCGGGCGGGCCGGGCTATCCGGGTAGTTGCCAAGCAGCAGCTGCCCCTTGCCACCGGCCAGCTCGGCCGGCAGCTCGAAGGCCGCCGGCTTGCCATAGAAGTTGCTCACCACCAGCAGGGTCTGACCGTTGGCGCGGCGGACATAGGCCCAGATCTGCGGGTGCCCGGTCAGCAGCTCCTGATAATCCCCCTGAGTGAAGATGGGGTACGCCTTGCGAAGGGCGATGAGATCCCGATAGTGCCAGAACACCGAGTGCTGGTCGGCGAGCGCCGCCTCGGCATTGATCTCGGAATAGTTGGCGGCGGGCTTGAGCCAGGGCGTCCCGCTGGTGAAACCGGCGTTGGAGGCGGCGCTCCACTGCATCGGGGTGCGCGAGTTGTCCCGGGACTTGGCGCCGAGAATGGCGAGGATCTCGGCCTCGCTCATCCCTTCCGCCTGCTTGATGGCGAAGATGTTGCGGCTCTCCACATCCTGATAGTCATCGAGGCGCTGATAGCCGGGGTTGGTCATGCCGATCTCCTCCCCCTGATAGATGTAGGGGGTGCCTTGCAGGCCGTGCAGCGTGCTGGCCAGCATCTTGGCGGCCACTACCCGCTGTTCGCCCTCGTCACCGAAACGGGAGACGATGCGCGGCTGATCGTGGTTGCACCAGAAGAGCGCCGACCACCCCTTGCCATGCATACCGCTCTGCCAGTGGTTGAAGATGCGCTTGAGTTCGAGGAAATCGAACGGCGCCTTGGTCCACTTGTCGCCGCCCGGGTAATCCACCTTGAGGTGATGGAAGTTGAACACCATGGAGAGCTCGGAACCATCCAGCGCGCCATAGCGCTGGCAGTGTTCCAGGCTGGTGGAAGACATCTCGCCCACCGTCATGGCTCCCACGGGGGCGAAGACGTCGCGGCTCACATCCTGCAAAAATTCGTGGATGCGCGGCCCGTCGGTGTAGAAGCGGCGGCCATCCCCCACCTCGTCGTCAGGGAATGCCTGATCCTTGGAGATGAGGTTGATGACGTCGAGGCGGAAACCGTCCACCCCTTTCTTCGCCCAGAAATGGATGATCTTCTTCACCTCGGCGCGCACGGCCGGGTTCTCCCAGTTGAGATCCGCCTGCTCGCGGGCAAACAGGTGCAGGTAGTACTGGCCGGTGGCCGGGTCCAGCTCCCAGGCGCTGCCGCCAAACTTGGATTGCCAGTTGTTGGGCACGCCGCCGTCCACCGGATCTTTCCAGATGTAGTAGTCGCGATAGGGGCTGTGCTTGTCCCCCAGCGCCGACTTGAACCAGGCGTGCTCGGTGGAGGTGTGATTCACCACTATGTCCATCACGATGCGGATGCCGCGCGCATGGGCGGCGCCCAGCAGGGCCTCGAAGTCGGTCATGGTGCCGTAGGCGGGATCTATGTTGAGGTAATCGGCGATGTCGTAGCCGTTGTCCACCTGGGGGGAGACATAGACCGGGGTCAGCCAGAGGGCATCGACGCCGAGGGTCTTGAGATAGTCGAGGCGGGCCATGATCCCCTTGAGATCACCGGTGCCACGGGCGCCGGAATCCTGAAAGCTCTTGGGGTAGATCTGGTAAATCACGGCGCTTTGCCACCAGGGTGTCTGTGTCATGGTTGGTTCGCTCATTGGTTGAAACCGGATTAGTTGGAACAGGGCAACGATAAAGGGCGGAGCCAGGGCTCCGCCGAGGTTGTGTGGATCAGGCCGTGGCCAGATCCAGCTTGCCGGCAGCCTGCTGGCGCTTGTAGACCAGCAGGGTCAGCAGGGCGGGGACCACGATGGCCACCAGCATGGCGATGGCGTAGATGCCCCAGTATTGCGGCTGGATGGAGAGGATGCCCGGCAGGCCGCCCACCCCGATGCCGTTGGCCATCACACCGGCGAAGCCGCAGATGAGAGCCGCACAGCTTGAGCCCACCATGGCGCACAGCATGGGGAACTTGTACTTGAGGTTGATGCCGTACATGGCTGGCTCGGTCACCCCGAGATAGGCGGAGATGGCGGCCGGGACCGAGATCTCCCGCTCGTTCTCCTTGCGGCTGATCAGGATGATGCCGACGACCGCAGACGCCTGGGCGATGTTGGAGAGGGCGATCAGCGGCCAGATGGGGGTGCCGCCCATGCTCTGCATCAGTTGCAGGTCCACCGCGTTGGTGGTGTGGTGGATGCCGGTGATGACCAGGGGCGCATAGAGGAAGCCGAACAGGGCTGCGCCGATGGGGGCAAACGAACCCGTCATGGCCGCCTTGGCGGCAAAGCCGACGCCGTCACCAATCCAGCGGCCGAACGGACCGATCAGGGCGTGGGCCACGATCACCGCCAGCAGCAGGGAGATGAAGGGCACAATCACCAGGTAGAGATAGGCCGGGATGATGCGCTTGAGGCTGGTTTCCACCCAGGCGAGGAAGACACCCGCCAGCAGGGCCGGAATGACCTGGGCCTGATACCCTACCTTCTGGATGACGAAGAGGCCGAAGTCCCACACTTCCGGGGTCTGCTGGCCGATGCCATAGGCGTTCATCAGTTGCGGCGACACCAGCGTGATACCCAGCACGATGCCGAGGATCTCGGAGCCGCCCATCTTCTTCACCGCAGACCAGCAGACACCCACCGGCAGGAAGTGGAAGATGGCTTCACCCAGCAGCCAGAGGAAGGCGTGCACCTGGGCCCAGAACTGGCTGATCTCGGTGAGGGTGTGGGTGCCGTCGTCGAACATCTTGATGTCGCCGATGACGTTGCGAAAGCCCAGGATCAGACCACCGGTGATGATGGCGGGCAGCAGGGGGACGAAGATCTCGGCCAGGTGGGAGATGCCGCGCTCCAACGGGTTCATGTTGTGGCGGGCGGCCTGCTTGGCGGCCTCCTTGCTGCCGCCGCTCACGCCGATCTCCTGGGTGAGCGCCTTGTACCACTGATCCACCTCGTTGCCGATCACCACCTGGAACTGGCCGCCCTGGGTGAAGCTCCCCTTCACCGAAGGGATGGTCTCGATGGCCTTGGGATCGGCCTTGGCCGGATCGGCCAGCACGAACCTGAGCCGGGTCAGGCAGTGGCTGACAGTGGTGATGTTCTCTTTGCCGCCGATCCGCTCGATCAGCTGCGCCAGATGCTGTGTGTTGACTTTTGACATGAGCCTTCCCTCTGTGACTCCATGAATAATGGTCGTGTCTTTACCGGCTGGCCAAGGACCGCCCGTTTATTGGTATCGTTCCCAATCAGCATGAAGCCAGTGGCTGGTATCGGCAATGGGAACGTTCCCAATTCGTGGCGCTGGTCACAAAAAGCGCAAAACGCCGGGAATGGAGGAAAAGATAGACTACAGGGGCTGACAGGGGGCGATGGTCGCTCTGGGGGGCTGCCCCTCTTCAATCTGGTCGAGCAGCTGTCTGGCGGCCAGGATGCCGGCGTCCTTGTAGCCGAAATCCAGGCTGAGGGTGTTGGCAAAGAGGAAAGTCAGCATGGGATTGCTGCCAAGGCCGCTCACCAGGATGTCGGTGCGACCCTGCTCCTGCAGGTATTTGGCGGCGCCGATGGCCAGGGTGTCGCTGGCACAGACCATGGCCTGGGTGGTGGGGGTGAGCAGCTCGGCCGCGAGCCGATAGCCGCTTTGCAGACCGAGATCCCCGAGGGCGCTGCGGGGTGTGCGCCCCTGTTCCCGACAGTAGTCGAGGTAAGCCTGATGCCGACGCAGCCCAGTGGTGAGATCGCTGCGTTCCACCCCGAGATAGGCGACCTCGGTCAGGCCACGCTCCCCGAGGTGGGCGAGCACGGCGCGCACCGCCCCGTCATCGTCGAAGCAGACCGACGAGAAGCCGGGGCGCTCGCGGGCCATCAGCACCAGTTTCTCCCTGAGCGGCGCCATGGCGGCATAGTCCAGATCGTTGAAGGCAAACAGGATGATGCCGTCCACCCCGCGCCGCTCCAGCACCGCCAGGTGCTCGCTCACCTTGGCGGGGGAGAACTTGCTCTCCATCAGCACGGCGTCGTAGCCACGCTGGTAGAGGGTCTCCAGCATGCCGCGCACCGCCTGGTTCTCGGAGCTGGAGTCGAGGCGCGACACCACGATGCCGACCACCTGCTGGCTCTGGCTGCGCATGGCCCGCGCCGATTTGCTCGGGACGAAACCGTGTTGGGCGATCACCGATTCAACCCTGGCCCTGGTCTGGGCATTGACCTTGGGATCCTGATTGAGCACCCGGGAGACGGTCGACTTGCCGACCCCGCTGAGGCGAGCGATATCGAGGATGGTCAGTTTCTTTTCCATGGGGGATCCGTGACAGGGGAGGGCGACAACCGGGATGCAGACATTGTTGTGATTAACTCCTGTGAATACAAGCCCATGGCGTTAGAATGCCCTTTCCCAGGCGACTTTCTTCGCCGTTGCACAGGACGCGCATCATGGATCTGTTGGCAAGTCTGCACTTCTCTCTCTCCATCACGGGCCCCATCTGTCTGGTGCTGGTACTCGGCATCTGGCTCAAGCGGCTGGGTCTCTTGCCCGACAGCTTCGTCGAGTCCGCCTCCCGTCTGGTGTTCCAGGTCACCCTGCCAGCTCTCTTGTTTCTCAGCATGGTGCGCACCGATTTTTCCACCATGCCGAGCCCCTGGCTCATCCTCTACGGCCTGCTCGGCACCCTCGCCGGTTTCCTGGTGCTGGAGGTACTGGCGGCCCGTTTCATCAGCGAGCAGAAATTGCGGGGCATCTTCGTGCAGGGCAGCTTTCGCGGCAACATGGGGATCATGGGGCTGGCCTATGTGCAAAACGCCTACGGCCCGGAGGGGATAGGGGCCGCCGCCCTGCTGGTGGGCTCCATCACTGTGCTCTACAACGTGCTCGCGGTGATCACCCTGACCCGCAGCCTGGGGGGCGGAAAGGGGCTCGCCCCCATACTCAAGGGGATCGTCAAAAACCCCCTCATCATCGCCATTCTGGCGGCCCTGCCCTTCGGTCTGCTCGGCATCGAACTGCCCCAGCTGGTCATCAGCACGGGCAACTATTTCGCCAACATGACCCTGCCGCTGGCCCTGCTGTGCACCGGCGCCAGCCTCAACCTCAAGGCCCTGCGCGGCGGCGCCATGCTGACCGGCTGGGCCACGGTCAACCGGTTGTGCTGCATCCCCGTGCTGCTGGTGCTGGGGGCCTGGGCGCTCGGCTTCAGCCCTCAGGCCCTCGGCATCCTGTTTCTCATCAGCTCAACCCCCACCGCCGCCGCCAGCTATGTGATGACCCGCGCCATGGGCGGTGACAGCGCCCTCGCGGCCAACATCATCGCCACCACCACCCTGGGCTCGCTCGTCACCACCAGCCTGGGGGCCGCCCTGATGAACTACCTGGGACTGATGGGGTGATGGGGCGCCGCCATGATGCACGACCCGGGGTTGACGGGATCGGCATTCACCCTTGACCTTGCCGGAGGCGGCAGCTTTAGGCTGATGTCACATCGACAGAGGAGAGAGCCCATGACCATCGAACTCACCGTTACCGGCATGTCCTGCGGCGGTTGCGCTGCCAGCCTGCAAAAGGCCCTGCTGGCCCAGCCAGCAGTCCGCACCGCCACGGTCGACTTTGCCAGCCGCCAGGCCGTCATCGAGAGCGAGCTGAGCAAAGCCGAGTTGATCGCCCTGATCGAGGCGAGAGGCTTTCAGGTAGAGTGAATTATCACTTAATTGGTATAAATCAGACTAATATTCTGTTTACTTCTTTTTATTGGTGAGAGTGATCACTTAAATCCCGTTTAAAAAGAATAAAAATGCTGCAATTCCCTCATCCAAAAGGATTGCAGCATGACCCTTCCCATTCGCAAGACCCTGATCGCCGCCGTGCTCGGCCTGACCCTCTCCCCGATGGCCATGGCGCTGCCCAGCGTGCACATTCTGGCCACCGGGGGCACCATCGCCGGGGCGGGCCAGTCCGCCACCCAGTCCAACTACGAGGCCGGCAAGGTGGCCATCGAGACGCTGATCGCCGCCGTGCCCGAGATGAAAAACGTGGCCGACGTGCAGGGTGAGCAGGTGGTCAAGATCGGCTCCCAGGACATGAACGACGAGGTGTGGCTCACGCTCGCCAAGCGCGTCAACGCGCTGCTGGCCAGGGATGACGTGGACGGCATCGTCATCACCCACGGCACCGACACCATGGAGGAGACCGCCTACTTCCTCAATCTGACCGTCAAGAGCGACAAGCCGGTGGTGCTGGTGGGCGCCATGCGCCCCTCCACCGCCATGAGCGCCGACGGCCCGATGAACCTCTACAACGCTGTGGTGACTGCCTCCGACCCCGCCTCAAAGGGACGTGGCGTCATGGTGGCGATGAACGACACCGTGCTGGATGCCCGCGACGTCACCAAGACAAACACCACAGGAGTGCAGACCTTCGCCTCCCCCAACTTCGGCCCGCTCGGCTACATCCACAACGGCAAGATCGACTACCAGCGCAGCCCGGCCCGTCTGCATACCAGCAAGACCCCGTTCGACGTGAGCAAGCTCGACAAGTTGCCCCAGGTCGGCATCGTCTACAGCTACGCCAACGCCTCGGACCTGCCGGCCAAGGCCCTGGTGGATGCCAAGTTTGACGGCATCGTCAGCGCCGGGGTGGGCAACGGCAACCTCTACCACACCCTGTTCGACACCCTGGCCAAGGCGAGCAAGGACGGCATTCGCGTGGTGCGTTCCGCCCGCGTGCCGACCGGCTCTACCACCCTGGATGCGGAGATCGATGATGCCAAGTACGGCTTCGTCGCCGCCGAGACCCTCAACCCGCAGAAGGCGCGGGTGCTGCTGATGCTCGCCCTGACCCAGAGCAAGGATCCGGCCCAGATCCAGCGCTGGTTCCAGCAGTTCTGAGACCTCGGATCGGTCTGATTGACACTACCCCGTGAGATGAAGGGCAGGATGGGATCCTGCCCTTTCTTGTTGCGCCAGAGGCAGAGGCCGGCCCTCAGCTCATCATCAGCCAGCCGCAGAAACCCAGGTAAACCAGTCCCACCAGGGCGAGCCTGCCCGCCGTCATCCGCTCCCGACTGAACCCCCTCCACAGCAGCGCGACCGCCAGCAGCGTCACCAGGGAGGAGGCCATCATGGTGCTGTCCAGCAGCCAGGGGGTGAACAGCAGGCAGAACGCCTTGGGAATGGTGCCCTGGATCATCATGGCGCCGGAGATATTCGCCAGTGCCAGCCGGTGCTTGCCCTGCCGCACCCAGATGAGCACGTTCATCAGCTCGGGCATTTCGGTGGCCACCGGGCTCAGCAGCAGGGCGGCCACTACCGGCGAGAGGCCGAACAGCTCGCCCATGTTCTCCAGCTGGTGAACGAACAGCTGGGCCGCGAGCGCCACTACCACCAGGGCTCCCAGGGTCTGCGCCAGCACCTTGCCGAGCGCCGGGATCCTGGCGTGCGGATCCAGCTTGAGGGGGGAGGGCAATTCGGCATCGTGGCTGTCGGTCTGTTTCAGCTCACGTCGCACATAGAGGAGGTACATCAGCACGAACAGGGGGGCCAGCCAGGTTTTACCGGTGAAGGCCACCATGCCAAGCTGCACGGCCAACAGGAAGATGCCGGCAAACCAGGCCTGATCGCGGCCTATCTCCCGCTGCACCTCGCCACTGATGGCTCTGTGCTCCCGGCTCATGCACAGCAGCAGGGTCACGCCGACGGCAGCATAGCCTATGGTAGCCAGCACCAGCGGGCCGCCGAGGGCCGCACCTATGCCTATCTGCTGCTGGGCGGGGGCATCCCCCATCAGCAGGGCGGTCAGGGTGACGATGCATTCGGGCAGGGCCGTGCCGAGGGCGGCCAGCAGAGAACCGGTGGCGCTTTGGGACAGTTTGAAATGATGGCCGGTCCATTCGATGCCGTTGACGAAGTATCCGCAGGCCAGATAGATGGTGACGGCAGAGATCAGAAATAACAGCAGGGTGATCAGCATGATGAGTAACCGCCAGGCGAGCAGAACAACCGATGGACCCGATACGGCTCGCCCGGCTGGCGTGCATATCGAGGCCAAAGGTCTTGCAGGACGACAGGTGCTATCGCCGCCCATGCCATGGATCTGCGGATCCAAGAGTGTTGACATGGGCCCTGCCCGGATTTCGGGCGGGTTGCTACTCCCCAGTGACAGTGCGGGCTTTTTACCAAGTGGCTCGGTGAGGCGCAAGGCCAACAGGAGATGATCCGCGCGACAAGTTGTAAAAGGATGTGACAACCCCCTCGACTCTCCCGTCCGGGATCCTGATCTTTTTACGGGGATCCTTGTGCTGGCACAGCGATTGCTACGAGTTGGCTACTGTCCACATTGACTTGGGAAGGGTGAACGATGAAACGGTGGATCCAACATTTTTACCAGCTTAATCGCCTCAACTGGCTGATGGTCTGGCTGCTGCTCTGCTGCAGCATCATCCTGCTGTTTCCGGCCGGATTGATGAAAGGTGCCGTGAGCCAGTGGGCCACGGCTCATGCGGCCTGGCTTGGGGTCGGCATGTTGATCGCCATCTCCTATTTCTGCAGTCAGGGCTTCCTGATCGCCTGGGAGTGGGCCTGTGACGAGTGGCAGTCCCGCCGCCAGCAGGATCAACTGGCCCAGATGATTGGCTTCCTCGACTTCAACGAGAAGGCGGTGCTGCGGGAGTTCGTACTGCAACGGAAAAGCGTCATAAACCTGCCGATCACCGAACCCGCCGTCAAAAACCTGATGGATGCCGGCGTGCTCACCTACGCCTACGGCAAGCCGGCGCGAGAGAAGGAGGACGAGAACCAGATCCGCGCCCTGATGATCGCCCTGCCGGCTCGCCCTCTGCTGACCTACAAGGTTCTGGGGCTGTCGCGGGGCAAGATGAGCGACGAGCAGGTGGAGCAGATCATGAATGCCAGGCCCAAATTCGCGCAGAAAAGCCTCCAGCGCTGACCTTCTCCACCCATGAAAGAAAAGAGCCGGACATCTGTTCCGGCTCTTTGCTGTCTGGCGTTGCTTATTCGGTTCTGGCCTTGAGGTAGCCGGCGTAGTCGGGCACCTGGACGCTGAATGCCTGCTGCATGTGCGGGCTGTCCATGATGAAGTCCGCCGTCGCCTCGTTGGTAGCGACCGGGATGTTCCAGACGGCCGCGAGGCGCAGCAAGGCCTTGACGTCAGGATCGTGGGCGGCGGGATTGAGGGGATCCCAGAAGAAGATCATCACGTCTATCTTCCCTTCGGCGATGAGGGCGCCGAGTTGCTGATCCCCTCCCATGGGGCCGGAGAAGAGGCAGGTAATGGGCAGCTGTGCCTTCTTGCCGAGCAGGGTGCCCGTGGTGCCGGTCGCATAGAGATGGTGGAGCTTGAGCTCCTCCTTGCGGCGCAGCACCCAGTTCAGCAGAGGGGCTTTCATGTTGTCGTGAGCCACCAGGGCAACCCGTTTGTGGGGCGCCATCTCGCGTGCAATCAGTTCCATGGAGGTCATCCGTAGCAAAATGATGGGAATGGGGTCGTATCCTAATCGAAAGCGGCGCCTGCCGCTGCCCCATGCATCGTAACTGTGATCCCTGAGGTGGTTCAATCCGGCGCCTGCCATCCTGACAGCCTTTGGCCTGCCTTGTCAGCAACCTAGTCGGCTACCGTATCGTTGGGCAAGATCTCTGCCGCTGTCGCCATGAAAAAACCCGCCTGGGCGGGTTGGGATTGTCTCTTGATGTCATCGCGATTCAGGATGACTCGGCGTGGAGCTGGGATTGCTGGTAGTTTTCCAGACCGATACGGGCGATGAGATCGAGCTGGGTTTCCAGCCAGTCCACATGCTCCTCTTCATCTTCCAGGATCTCCTGGAACAGGTCGCGGCTGACGTAGTCCTGCACGGACTCGGCATAGGTGATGGCGACTTTCAGGTCGGGGATGGCGTCCATCTCCAGAGACAAGTCACAGCGCAGCATCTCTTCCACCGTCTCACCGATGCGCAGCTTGCCCAGATCCTGCAAGTTGGGCAGCCCTTCCAGAAACAGCACCCGCTTGACCAGCTCGTCGGCATGTTTCATCTCATCGATGGATTCGTGATACTCCTTGTGCCCCAGCCCCTTGAGGCCCCAGTCATCATAGATGCGGGCATGCAGGAAGTATTGGTTGATGGCAACCAGCTCATTGGCCAGCACCTTGTTGAGGTGGGCAATGATTTTGGGATCTCCTTTCATCGACATTACTCCTCGTGTTCGAGCCTAGGCAACGATCACTAGAGCTTAGTCCAGAAACATGACCATAACGTGATGGGGAAAGTCGTCCCCTGGAGGGCAGAAGGAGAGATGAAGACGAGAAGTCGGCGGTTTTACGCCACTTCGTAATAGAGCGGTGCCTGCTCTGACTCCATCTTGTCGATTTCGGTAGCGATGATCTCCATCGCCATGCGCACACATTTACCACATTGAGTACCGACTTCCAGCGACTGTTTCAACTGTCGGAATTCAGTCTTGCCTGCCTGTACCGCCTTGCGGATCTGGTTATCTGTGATGCCGCGGCACAAACACACGTACATAATCTGGACCTCATGCTGGAATGAGATGAAATCTAAATGAGAATGGTTCGTAGTGCAAAGAACGAATGGTAATAAGATCCCGAGCTTGCCAGTGATTCCACCCTTGGGGAGAATGCCTTCATCAGAGAGGATGCGAACATGTTCAAAAGACTATTCAATGCCCTGTTCAAGGGAGAGATCGCCCAGAGCCCCGAGGTTGAGCCCATCGAATACATGGGCTATCTCATCTATCCCGAGCCCATGGCGGAAGGGGGGCAATACAGGTTGGCAGGTCGCATCACCAGGGAGATCGACGGGCAATTACAGACCCATCGCTTCATCCGCTCCGATCTCTTTGCCAATCCGGCGGATGCCGAGCGCTTCATGGTGCAAAAGGCCCATACCTTCATCGACCAGATGGGGGAGCGCATGTTTGAACCCCGCGTGAAGCCAGACGCCAGCCCAGCTCCATGATGTCAGCTGAGCTGCTCGCCTTGCGCCACGCTATCGCTCATGCCGGCGAGCGGCGTCTGATCTGGCTGGAAGGGGAGGAGGATGACTGCATCGTTCGTGCCGAATCCTTGCTGTGGGGGGCCGTGTTCTGGCTGGGGCAGGGTCCTGAGCGTCATGCTCCGCAGCCTGCCGCCAAGGCGCTTCAACGGCTCGGTCAGGAGTGTGACACCCTGGTATTCAATGCCTTCAGCGGTTTTCACCCCGATGCATTCGGTGCCTTGGCGGGGACATTGAGGGCTGGGGGGCTCTTGCTTCTGCTGACCCCGCCGCGTGAGGCATGGCCGACCTACCCAGACCCTGATCGTCAGAGGCTGGTCGCCCAGCCAGAGGAGGCCGATCGTGCCGGGCAGGGGTTCATCTCCCGTCTGGTACGGTTGCTGGAAGAAGATCCAGCGCGAGATCTGACGCCTGCCTCTTGTGATATGACCTGGCAGCCTCTCGACGGAGACCGGCCGCTGAGCGCGGATCAGGCCCGTGCGCTGCCCGCCATCCACAACGTGTTGCACGGCCATCGCCGTCGCCCCCTGGTGCTGAGCGCCGATCGCGGTCGTGGCAAGAGCGCCGTGCTGGGGCTGGCGAGCGCCGACTTGCTGAGTCGGGATCCGGCCTTGAGGATAGCGGTGACGGCCCCTTCCCACGCCACAGTGGCGACACTTTTTGCCCATGCAGAGCGCGCGCTGGCAGAGATGCCTGAGCGGCTGGCCGGTCTGAGCTATGTGTCCCCTGATCGGGTGGCTCAAGGAGACGTGCTGGCGGATCTGCTGCTGGTAGATGAGGCCGCCGCCATCCCGACCCCACTGCTGGAGGTCATGCTGGCCCGCCACAGTCGCATTGTCTTCGCTACAACGGAGCACGGCTATGAGGGGACGGGGCGCGGCTTTCATCTGCGCTTCAAGCGGATACTCGATGAGCAAACCCCGGATTGGCAGGAGCTGCGCCTGGTGGAGCCCATTCGCTGGAGCCTGAGCGATCCGCTGGAGCCTCTGATCTTCCGGCTCCTTGGTCTGAATGCCGACATATCGGCACCTCATCCCCCGACATCACCGAGCTGGCGCCTGGTCGGACAAGATGACCTGGCCCGTGATGACGCGCTGCTCAATCGGGTGTTCGGCCTGCTCGTTCTGGCTCACTACCAGACCAGCCCCAGTGATCTGCGGTATTTGCTGGAGGGGCCGGATCTCGACATTCATCTGATGGAGCAGGGACAGGAGTTGCTCGGGGTGGCGCTGGTCGCGCGGGAGGGCAAGATACCTCCTGATCTGGCGCACGCGATCTGGGCCGGACGAAGGCGCCCTCGTGGACATCTGTTGCCCCAGTCGCTGCTGGCCCACGCCGGTTTCGTGACGGCGGGAGAGCGCTCTTATGCCAGGGTGATGCGCATCGCCATCCATCCTGCCCTTCATCGTCTCGGGCTGGGGTCCTGGTTGCTGGACAAGCTGGTTTCACATTATCGGGCATTAGGGGTCGATTATCTGGGATCTGCCTTCTCCGCCAGTCCAGATCTGCTGCCATTCTGGCTCAAGGCGGGATTGAAGGTGCTGCGTCTTGGTCTGCAGCGCGATGCGGCCAGCGGCAGTCATGCAGCTTTGCTGCTGATGCCGTTGCAATCGGAATATCACGCCGAGCTGGCGCAATGGCGACAGCGTTTCATGAGCCAGTTGCCGGCCCTGCTGGCGGGTGAGCTCAAGAGGCTGGATACCGAACTGGTCTGGCTATCCCTCAGGGGCGGACCTGTCACTCATGTGCCGGATCTGGATGAATTCGAGCATCGGGAACTCGATTGCTTTGCCCACCATCACAAGCCATTCGAATTGTGCCAGGCGACACTGCAACGCTGGCTGCTCCGGCAAGTGATGATGCTGGATGCGTTGAGTCAGGACGAACGACGGTTGCTGATCGCCACCATCTGGCAATATGCGCCCTGGTCAGAGCTGGCTGCCCGACAGGGTGTCGCGGGCAAACCCGCCCTGATAAAAGCATTGCGCTCCCTGCTGGCCAGACTGCTGGCTCAGCAAGCACCAGCGGGCTGACACCCGCCTCTGGCACGGCAGAAAACCGCGGAGCCCGGGAGGAACCCATGGCCCCTCCCGGGTTCTGCACATCGATTCGACTCACCATGGCTGAAGCTCTCCCCGTTCAAGACGTGGCCACCCCGGGACCCGTTTCTCCCTCTTCCCTGCTCGCGTTTTGCCTATTGCCACTGCTCTGATGAGCCTGGTCAGGGCTGTCTGCATTTTGGTTTTTTCTGAATATGGACTAATACTTGAATGTGAAATGAATTTTAATAAATGCATTATTTTCAGATGGTTAGCTTTTGGTGTATGGAATGCAGGCCATCTTCTCCAACGTGCACAGGGAGTGCAATGTGAGAAACGATGCAGCTCAGGCAGGTGCCGGAATGATGATGTGGTTCATCAGCAGCAGCGCCTTTGCCAATGAGATCCGGTTCAACATGACGCGCGGGGCGACCGCCATCAGCCAGCAGGTCTATGACCTGCACATGACGATTTTCTATATCTGTTGCGTCATCGGTCTGCTCGTCTTCGGCATCATGTTCTGGTCCATCGTGCACCATCGAAAATCGCGCGGTGCCAAAGCCGCCCAGTTTCACGAAAGCACTCGCATCGAGTTGCTGTGGACGGCCATCCCCGTGTTGATACTGATCGCGATGGCGGCACCGGCAACCTCGACCCTGTTGAAGATGGAAGATACCTCCAAGGCCGATCTCACCGTCCTCGTCACGGGCTCGCAATGGAAATGGCATTACAAATACCTCGAGTATCCGGTGGCGTTTTATTCCCTGCTGGCGACCAGCAAACAGCAGATCTCGGGCGATGCCCCCAAGGGCGGCAATTATCTGCTGGAGGTGGATAACCCTCTGGTGTTGCCGGTCGGCAAGAAGATCCGTTTCCTGATGACCTCGGACGATGTCATCCACTCCTGGTGGGTTCCCGCCTTCGCCGTGAAAAAAGATGCCAATCCTGGCTACATCAACGAATCCTGGACGCGGATCGACAAGCCGGGCACCTATCGTGGGCAGTGCGCCGAGCTGTGCGGAAAGGATCACGGTTTCATGCCCGTGGTTGTGGTGGCCAAATCCGCAGAGGAGTTCGAGGCGTGGATTGCCAGGAAGGGAGACGAGCAGGCAACCGCCAAGTCACAGCAACAGGCGCAGGCAGCGGAGACCATGACGTTGCCACAAGCCATGGCGCTGGGGGAGAAAGTCTATCTGGGCCACTGTGCGGCCTGTCATCAGCCCGCGGGTACCGGATTGCCCGGCATCTTCCCGGCGCTCAATGGCAGCAAGGTGACCACACAGGCTGAGCATCGTGCCCAGCATCTGGATACGGTGTTGCACGGCCGGAGTGGTACGGCGATGCAACCTTTTGGCAAACAGTTGACGGCGCAGGAACTGGCCGCCGTCATCACCTATGAACGCAATGCCTGGGATAACAAGACCGGTGACCTTGTGCAGCCAGCCGAGGTGCAGTCCCTTCTCAACCCGGCCAATCCGGACAAGGACAAGTGAGGCGTCGGCATGAGTGATGGAATCACGGATACCCCGCACAGCGAACATGTCCACCAGCCAGCGGCCGGTCTGAGGCGCTGGCTCTACACCACCAATCACAAGGACATCGGTACCCTCTATCTGTGCTTTGCCCTCACCATGTTCTTTACTGGTGGCGCCATGGCCATGGTGATCCGGGCAGAACTGTTCCAGCCCGGACTGCAACTGGTGGAACCCCTGTTTTTCAACCAGATGACCACAGTACACGGCCTCATCATGGTCTTTGGTGCCGTCATGCCCGCCTTCACCGGCCTCGCCAACTGGCTGATCCCCATCATGATTGGGGCCCCTGACATGGCACTGCCCCGCATGAACAACTGGAGCTTCTGGATCCTGCCGTTTGCTTTCCTCATCCTCCTGTCGAGCCTGTTTATGGAGGGAGGCGGCCCCAGTTCTGGCTGGACCTTCTATGCCCCCCTGTCTACCCAGTACAGCGGCAACAGCACGGCCCTGTTTGTCTTTGCCATTCACATCATGGGGATCTCCTCCATCATGGGGGCCATCAACGTCATCGTGACCATCTTCAACCTGCGGGCGCCGGGCATGGGCTGGATGGAGATGCCGCTGTTTGTCTGGACCTGGCTCATCACGGCGTTTCTGCTCATCGCTGTCATGCCGGTGCTGGCGGCTGCGGTGACCATGGTGCTGACGGACAAGTATTTCGGGACCAGTTTCTTCGATGCGGCCGGTGGGGGGGATCCTGTCCTGTTTCAGCACATTTTCTGGTTCTTCGGGCACCCGGAAGTCTACATCATGATATTGCCGGCTTTCGGCATCGTCTCCAGCATCATTCCGACCTTCTCCCGCAAGAAGCTGTTCGGTTATCGCTCCATGGTCTATGCCACCAGCAGCATCGCCTTGCTCTCCTTCATGGTCTGGGCTCACCACATGTTCACCACCGGATTGCCCGTGGTGGCGGAGCTGTTCTTCATGTACACCACCATGCTGATCGCGGTGCCGACAGGGGTAAAGGTATTCAACTGGCTTGCCACCATGTGGCGTGGTTCTCTGACATTCGAGACCCCCATGCTGTTTGCCATCGCCTTCATCACCCTGTTCACCATTGGCGGTTTCTCCGGGCTGATGCTGGCCATGACGCCGGCTGATTTTCAGTATCACGACACCTATTTCGTAGTGGCCCATTTCCACTATGTGCTGGTGACCGGTGCCGTCTTCTCGATCCTGGCTGCGGCCTACTACTGGTTGCCGAAATGGACGGGACACATGTATGACGAGCGGCTCGGCCAATGGCATTTCTGGTGTTCGCTCGTCTCGGTCAATGTGCTGTTTTTCCCCATGCATTTTGTCGGGCTGGCGGGCATGCCTCGCCGCATTCCCGATTACGCCCTGCAATTTGCCGACTTCAACATGCTGATCAGCTTGGGGGGGGTTGCCTTCGGCCTGTCCCAACTGCTGTTTGTCTGGGGCGTGGTCAAATGCATCAGAGGCGGAGCCAAGGCGAGCGATCGGGTATGGGAGGGGGCCGAGGGGCTGGAATGGACGCTCTCTTCTCCCCCTCCTTATCACAGTTTCCAGACTCCGCCGGATGTCCGGTCGGAAGAGCGTTAGGGAGGTCATATGACCCAGGTCAGTCATGCCCCCTTGCTCAGAAAACTGGCTCTGGTCGTGCTCGTCATGTTTGGTTTTGCCTTTGCGCTGGTGCCGCTTTATGACGTCTTCTGCCGGATCACCGGCCTCAATGGCAAGACGTCTGATCAAGCGGCCAGTACGGAGCGGGCGGTGATCGACAGCAAGCGGAGCATCCAGATCGAGTTTCTTGCTCATGCGGATACCCGGATGCCGTGGGAGTTCAGTGGTGAAACGGCTCGGCTGTCGGTGCGGCCGGGGGAGGTGAAAATGGTCAACTTTCGGGTGTTCAATCCCACGGAGCGGGCCATGGTGGGTCAGGCGGTCCCGTCGGTCTCTCCCGGTCCCGCCGCAGCCTATCTGAAGAAAGTGGAGTGTTTCTGCTTCAATCGCCAGGAGCTGAGGGCAGGGCAGAGCAAGCTGATGCCGCTCAAGTTCTATATCGATCCGGCACTACCGGACAGCATCAATACCATCACGCTTTCCTACTCGCTCTATGACATCACGGAGTCCGTACCTGCACCGGCACTCGCACAGAGGAAATGACCATGGCCAAGGTGAACCAGACCTATTATGTCCCGGACCAGAGTCGCTGGCCCATCATTGGTGCCATTGCACTGTTTTTCCTGGCGTTGGGGGCGGGACATCTGGTCAATGAAGTGGCGAGTGGGCAGACCGGTTTCGGCCGGTATCTGATGATGGCCGGTGTCGCCCTGCTGGCATTCATGTTGTTTGGCTGGTTCCGTCACATCATCCGGGAGTCCATGACCGGGCTCTACAGCGCCCAGATGGACAGATCCTTCAGGCAGGGCATGGTCTGGTTCATCTTTTCTGAAGTGATGTTCTTTCTGGCTTTTTTCGGAGTGCTGTTCTATGCACGCCAGCTTGCGGTGCCCTGGCTGGATGGTGCGGGCCACAGGGTGATGACGGGCCAGCTGCTGTGGCCGGATTTCACCGCTCACTGGCCTCTGCTCAAGACACCCGGCGGGACCACGACCCAGGCCATGCCCTGGCAGGGGATCCCCCTCATCAATACCCTGATCCTGCTCGGCTCCTCCGTGACCCTGCTGTTTGCACACATGAGTCTGGAAAACGGCAGACGCATGCGGCTCAAGGGGATGTTGCTGGCCACCGTGGTGCTCGGGCTGATATTCCTGTGGTTTCAAGGCTATGAGTATCTGCATGCCTATCGGGATCTCGGGCTGCGGCTGGATTCCGGCATCTATGGCAATACCTTCTTCATTCTGACCGGGTTCCATGGACTGCACGTGCTGCTGGGCACCCTTTTCCTGACCATCATCTGGCTGCGAATCATGTTGAGGGATCATTTCACCCCACAGCGTCATTTCGCTTTCCAGGCTGCGGCCTGGTACTGGCACTTCGTCGATGTGGTCTGGCTCTGTCTGTTCATCTTTGTCTACCTGCTTTGATGCCGAGCTCAGTAGGGACGCGGGTTGGGCTCCAGCCAGCCCATCGCGAGAGAGAGCAGCAGTATGATGACCACCAGCAGGGAGAAGAAGACGCGCCGGCCCAGAGGTACCGACATCTTTTGCGTATTGCCTGCACTGAGCATCAGCCAGAGGGCGTGAAACAGCTGGCCGATGATGAGCAGCAGCATGAGTACCAGCACGACCTTGATCAACATCTTGGGATCCTCCTCGATATGCGCGATTCGGCTGCACGAGACAAGCGACGACCATGGCATCACAGACGCTGGTTCGTCTTGTTGTTCACTCTGGTGGTGACGGCCGGTTTGTGCAAGCTGGCGTTCTGGCAGTGGCAGCGCGGAATAGAAAAAACGGCCTGGCTGGCGCAGATGGCAAAGATGCAGCAGGCCGGGCCAAGGACATTGGCCCAGATCGACTGGCAACACCCGGAGTCACTGGATGGCCAGCCTCTGCAAGGGAAAGCCGAGTGGGTCAGCCCTTATGTCTGGTTGCTGGACAACCAGATCGTCAACGGGGAGGTTGGCTATGACGTGCTCATCCCGGTACGCAGAGAGGAGGGATCCTCACAGTTGCTGGTCAACCTGGGATGGGTGCCCGCGCCATCCGACAGGTCGCAATTGCCCAATCCCGCCATTCCCGCCGCAATGACCCTTGAAGGTGTTCTGCGCATGGCTCCCGGCGGCTTCCTGTTGGGACAGAACATAGAACCAGGCCCCTACCCGAACCGGCTGCAATCCATCAGGGTCGAGACCCTGCGACAGGCAATCGGAGCCCCGCTTGCAGACGCCGTGTTGTATCAAAGACGAACCCCATTCCTCTATCACTACCAGCACAATGTCATGCCGCCCGAAAAACACCGGGCCTATGCGGTGCAATGGCTCGGCTTGGCGCTGGTGGTTCTGTCAGGGGGGGTCATGCTGACAAGGAGGTGCTCCCCATGAGCGGATGGCGACGCTGGCGGGTGCCAGTGCTCTTTGCTGCGGTGATCCTGCTGCCTGTGGTGCTGGCGGCTCTGACGCTTCACCAGGGCTGGTATGAGCCCGGCACGCGCAGCAAGGGGCACTGGCTGCACCAGGAGATCTACCTGTTGCAACCGCTTCCTGCCCATCAGCACCAATGGCGACTGGTCTATCTGGTGGCCTCTCGCTGCGAGGGGCAATGCCGGCAGGTCCCCGCGCTGATGGCACGTATCCAGGCCGCACTTGGCCGTAATCTGGACAAGCTGGAGCTGGTCCAGTTGACGCCACCTCACGAGGCAAACAGTGAAATGAGGGAGGGGGATATACTGCTGGTGGACGCCCGCGGGCTGGCTATCTTGCGTTACGAGGTACCCGGCAGCACGACGACCTGGCCATTGCTTGGCAAGGCGGTACTGTCGGATCTGCAGCAACTGCTCAAATATCAGCGTGGGGTGCAGTAACGATGCCGCCGGCATGGAACTCGCATCTTCTGGTGACTGCACGGTCAACGAGGCGGCATATGAAGATGCACAAGAGGCTGGCCTCCGTAGCCATTGCGCTGGCAGTACTGGTCATCGCGCTCGGTGCTTATACCCGGTTGACGGATGCCGGGCTGGCTTGCCCCGATTGGCCAGGTTGCTATGGTTCCCTTGCCATTCCCCGCGCCGAGCATGCGGAACTGGCCGCACAGCGCTATCCGGCCAGCCCGCTTGTTCCTCACAAGGCGCGCAGCGAGATGGTGCATCGCTACTTCGCCGGGGTGCTGGGAGGCGTGATTGTGCTCCTGTCCGGCTTGGGCTGGCGTACAGGCGGCCGACTGCGTCACCTCTCGCTCATCTTGCTGGTGCTGGTTGCAGGCCAGGCGGCGCTGGGTATGTGGACGGTGACCCTGGCCCTGCATCCCCTGGTGGTGACCACTCATCTGCTGGGCGGCTTCGCCATCCTGGCCTTGCTTTGGCTCTATCGGGCCGAATTGGCAGGCTTCACTGTATCCCCGCCCGTACACCAGGGTGTGACCTGGCTTGGCAGCATGGCCTGTGGCGTGCTGCTGCTGCAGATCGCGCTGGGGGGCTGGACATCGGCGAACTATGCGGCCATGGCGTGTGTGGAGTTTCCCTTGTGCCAGGGCAACTGGCAGGCAGAGCTGAATTGGGCGCAAGCCTTTCATCTCCCTCTGGGGCACGCCAGCTATGAGTTCGGCGTGCTGGGCAAGGAGGCGCGCCAGACCATTCACATCGCCCATCGCCTGGGAGCGCTGACCACGGCCTTGCTGGTGGGGGCTTTCGCCCTCGCGCTGCTCCGCCAGCGGACCCCCCTGAGAGGGTTTGGCTGGTTGTTGCTGGGTCTGCTGACCGTGCAGATTGCCTTGGGATTGGCGAACGTCCATCTGGCCCTGCCGCTGGCCAACGCCCTTGCGCACAATCTGGTGGCCGCCCACCTGCTGGCCTGTTGTGTGCTGGCGCGCGGGAGACTCTCTTTGCCTCATCACGACCCCTTGCGACCCCCTGGGATGGTCAGGAGCCGGACATGAATGGGAGAGGGTGGGCACAGCGCTTTGCCCTCCGTCGGGTGCACGATTATTGTCAGTTGACCAAACCAAAGGTGGTCGCCCTGCTGCTCCTGACCGCCTGGGTGGGCATGCTGCTGGCCGAGCCGACACGCGCCTCTCTGGACGAGATGATACTGGGCCTGGCGGGGATTGGGCTGCTCGCTGCCGGGGCGGCGGCCATGAACCATTCTCTGGATAGCGGCATCGATGCCCGGATGCGCAGAACGCGCTGGCGCCCGGTCGCCATGGGACGGATCTCGCCGGGGCAGGCGATGAATTTTGCGATCTGTCTGGCACTGTCGGGGTTTGTTCTGCTCCATTGGGGCGTGAATCCCCTGACTGCCTGGCTAACTCTGGCCAGCCTGTTCGGCTATGCGGTCATCTATACCCTGCTGCTGAAGCGGGCCACGCCGCAGAATATCGTTATCGGCGGATTGGCGGGAGCCATGCCACCGCTCTTGGGCTGGACCAGTATCACGGGGCAGCTTTCGCCCGAGCCCTGGCTGCTGGTGATGATCATCTTTACCTGGACGCCGCCCCATTTCTGGTCTTTGGCCATCCACCGGCGCGATGACTATGCCGGTGCCGACATTCCCATGCTGCCCGTCACCCACGGCACCGATTTCACCAAGACCGCCATCCTGCTTTATCTGCTGATCCTGACGCTCGTCTGCCTGCTGCCCTATCTGATCGGTATGTCGGGGCTTGTCTACCTGGTCGGCAGTCTGGGGCTGAACCTTGGATTCTGCTGGCATGGCTGGTTGTTGAAATATGAGGAGCGCCCCGGCCAGGCGATGCGCACCTTCCGTTTCTCCATCTATCACCTGATGCTGCTGTTTGGTCTGCTTATTTTGGATCACCACTGGCTGTGGCGGTTGTCATGACGTTGATGCGGGTCGAGGTCGGGTGAATGGTGACGCTGCGTCGGTGCACAGCAGGGATGCACAGACCTGATGCAAAACAAGATGGCCCCAAGGGGCCATCTTGTTTTCAGGGGGACGGAGTGGAGCCTAGAGCTTGACCATGATATGGCGCGGCACCGTGTAGTCCTCCAGTGCGTAGAGGGAGAGATCCTTGCCGTAGCCTGACATCTTCATGCCGCCGTGGGGCATCTCGGAGGTGAGCATGAAGTGGGTGTTGATCCAGGTGCAGCCGTACTGCAGGTGGCTGGCCACCTTGCTGGCAAGGCCGAGATCCCGGGTCCAGACCGAGCTGGCGAGGCCGTAATCCGAGTCGTTGGCCCACTGCACCACCTGCTCGGCGTCGCCGAAGCGGGTCACCGACACCACCGGGCCGAACACCTCCCGGCGCACGATTTCATCCTCCTGACGGGCATGGGCGATCAGGGTCGGCTCGAAGAAGAAGCCGTTGCCGGGGCGGATCTTGCCTCCCGCCGTCACCTCCACGTGGCCGCTGCTCTGGGCCCGCTCCACGAAGCTGGCCACCCGGTTGCGCTGCCGGTCCGAAATGAGCGGCCCCATCTCCACCCCCTCCTCGCGCGGACCGCCCACCTTGATGGAGGCGACCGCCTCGGTCATGGCGGCGACGAACTTGTCGTAGATCTTGCCTTGGGCATAGATGCGGCAGGCGGCGGTGCAATCCTGGCCGGCGTTGTAGAAACCGAAGGTGCGAATGCCGGCCACTACGGCCTCCAGGTCTGCATCGTCGAAGATGATGACTGGCGCCTTGCCCCCCAGCTCCAGGTGGGTGCGCTTCATGGTGCGGGCGGCGCTTTGCAGGATCTTCTGGCCGGTGGCGATGTCACCGGTGAGCGACACCATGCGCACCAGCGGGTGCTCCACCAGCGGCGCCCCCACGCTCTCGCCCCGGCCGCAGACGATGTTAATGACGCCGCGGGGGAAGAGCTCGCTGGCGAGCTCCGCCAGGCGCAGGGCGGTGAGCGGGGTCTGCTCGGAGGGTTTGAGCACTACCGTATTGCCGGCGGCGAGCACCGGGGCCATCTTCCAGGCCGCCATCATCAACGGATAGTTCCAGGGGGCGATACTGCCCACCACACCGATGGGATCGCGGCGGATCATGCTGGTGTGCCCCTCGATATACTCCCCCGCCAGCGGCCCCTGCAGGCAGCGGGCGGCGCCAGCGAAGAAGCGGAAGCAGTCAACCACCGCCGGCAGCTCGTCATTGAGCACTGCCAGATAGGGCTTGCCGCAGTTGAGGGATTCGAGCGCCGCAAACTCCTCGGCGTGGCGCTCGATGGCATCGGCCAGGCGCAGCAGCAGGGTACTGCGCTGGGCTGGCGTGGTGCGGCTCCACTGGGCGAAGGCGCGTTGGGCGCCGTTCACCGCCCGGTTCACCTGCTCGAACGAGGCTTCGGGCACCGAGGCGAGCAGCTCGCCGGTGGCCGGGTTGAGGATGGGCTCGGCCTGGCCGTCACCGGTGACGAACTGACCGTCGATCAAAAGTTGGGTAGAGAGTTTCATGGTTGCATCCTTGCGCACGCGTTGAGTCGTTATTTGCCACTGCCGGCGACGTCCTGGCCGTCGCGGGTGAGGTAGTAGGCAAGCAGAATGGGAATGGTGGTGAAGGCCACTATGATGAGCGCCACCACGTTGGTGACCGGCCTGTCCCGTGGCCGGATCAGCTCCTGATACATCCAGATCGGCAGCGTGGTCTGCTGGCCAGCGGTGAAGGTGGTGACGATCACCTCGTCAAAGCTGAGGGCGAACGCCAGCATGCCCCCCGCCAGCAGGGCGGTGGCGAGGTTGGGCAGGATCACGTAGCGCAGGGTCTGGAAGCCGTCGGCCCCGAGATCCATGGACGCCTCGATGAGGCTCTGGTTGGTGCGGCGAAAGCGCGCCAGGGCATTGTTGTAGACCACCACCACGCAGAAGGTGGCGTGACCGATCACGATGGTCCAGAAGCTGAAGGGGATCTCCATCACCCCGTAGGCGGAGCGCAGCGCGATACCGGTGACGATGCCGGGCAGGGCGATGGGCAGCACCAGCAAGAGCGACACCACCTCCTGGCCGAAGAAGCGGCTGCGGGCGATGGCTCCCGCCGCCAGGGTGCCGAGCACCATGGCCACCAGGGTAGCGAGCCCGGCCACTTCCAGCGACAGCTGGATGGCGCGCCATACGTCGGGGCGGTTGAGGGTCACCTCGAACCACTTGAAGGTGAGCCCGGGGGGCGGGAACTGGTAGCTCTTGCTCTCGCTGGTGAAGGCGTAGAGGAAGATGAACAGGATCGGAAAGTGCAGGAACAGGAGGCCGCCGATGGCCGCGTACTTGAGCAGGCCGGAGGGCTGGCTGCCATGGTCCCGTTTCATGGAAGTATTAGAGCGCATCGAAGGCCCCCAAGCGTTTCGCGATGGTCAGGTAGATGGCGATGATGAGGATCGGCACCAGCGAGAAGGCGGCAGCGAAGGGCAGGTTGCCCGCCGTGCCCTGCTGCATGTAGACCACCTGACCTATGTACATGGTGGAGTTGCCTATGATGCCGGGGATGATGTAGTCCCCCAGCGTCAGGGAGAAGGTGAAGATGGAGCCCGCCACCACGCCGGGCAGGGCCAGCGGCAGGATCAGGGTACGAAAGGTCTGGGCCGGGGTGGCGCCGAGATCGCCGCTCGCTTCCAGCAGGGAGCGCGGGATCCGCTCCACCGCCGCCTGGATGGGCAGGATCATGAAAGGCAGCCAGACGTAGACGAACACGATGAAGGTGCCGATGCGCGAGAACGAGAGCGACGGCCCCCCGATCACCGGCAGCGAGAGGATGGCGTCCAGCAGCCAGTCCAGTCCCAGAGTATCTGCCAGCCAGCTGATGACCCCCTCCTTGGCCAGGATCAGCTTCCAGGCGTAGACCCGCACCAGATAGCTGGACCAGAGCGGCAGCATGATGCCGACGTAGAACAGGGCCCGGGTCTTGCCGCTGGTGTAGCGCGCCATGTAGTAGGCGATCGGAAAACCGAGCAGGGCGCAGGCCAGGGTTACCAGCAGCGACATGCCGACGGTGCGCAGGATCACGTCCAGGTTCTCCGCCCGCAGCAGGGCGACGAAGTTCTGTAGGCCCAGTTCGTGGCGGATCTGGCCGCTGAATTCGTCCAGCCCGAAGAAGGCGTTGGAGAGCAGCATCAGCAGGGAGCCGACATAGATGATGCCGAGCCAGAGCAGGGGGGGCCCGAGCAGGATGGCCAGCAACAGACCCGGCCGCCCGTAGAGCAGGGTGGAGAGGCGCCGCAGCGGCCGATAGGAGAGGGGGGCAGTGGGTTGGCTCATGGCAAGGCTCGCACTGTGGGGGGCGCTCATGGTTGAGCTCCCTGAGGGGCGGTGTGCAGGCGATGGATCGCCTGCTTCGGCCAGCTGAGGCTGACCCGGGCGCCACGGGGCAGACGGGCCTGGCCCTCGTTGGGGTAGTTGACGATAAGCTCGAGCTGCTCGCCGAGATCGACCCGGTAGCGCACGAAGGGGCCGAGGTACTCAACCTCGCGCACTTCCCCTGACCAGCCGGGCGTGCCGGCCTCGGCGAGCCGGATCCGCTCCGGGCGCACCATCATCTGGCGCTCATCGCCGCACAGACGCCTGGCCTGCTCCCCCTCGAACAGGTTGACGGTGCCGACGAAGCGGGCGACGAAGGGGGTGGCGGGGGCGTCGTAGATAGTATCCGGCGCGGCGATCTGCTCGATCTTGCCCTGATTGAAGATGCAGATGCGGTCGCTCATGGAGAGCGCCTCCTGCTGATCGTGGGTGACGAAGATGAAGGTGATGCCGAGCTGGCGCTGCAAGGCTTTCAGTTCGAGCTGCATCTGCTCGCGCAGCTTGAGGTCGAGCGCCCCGAGCGGTTCGTCCAGCAGCAGGATGCGCGGCTGGTTGATCAGTGCCCGGGCGATGGCGATGCGTTGGCGCTGGCCGCCGGAGAGCTGGCCCGGCTTGCGGTTGCCGACGCCGGGCAGACGCACCAGCTCCAGCATCTCGTCCACCTTGCGGTAACGCTCCGCCTTGGCGACGCCCTTGAGCATCAGGCCATAGCCGATGTTGTCGCGCACATCCATGTTGGGAAACAGGGCGTAGTCCTGAAACACGGTATTGAGGTTGCGATCGTAGGGGGGCACGGTGGAGCAGGGCTCGCCGAACAGCCGGATCTCCCCCTCGCTCGGGTATTCGAAGCCCGCAATCATCCGCAGGCAGGTGGTCTTGCCGGAACCGCTCGGCCCCAGCAGGGTGAAAAATTCTCCGGACGGGATCTGGAAGGAGATGTCGTCGACCGCCTTCACCTCGCCATAGTGGCGGCTGACCCGGTCAAATTGTACGGCATTCATGGGGCGTCCTTGTCTGTGTGGGAAGCGGGCCGGACTCCTGTCCGGCCCCATATCGGCATTTACTGAGGCACCTCAGCGACCACCCAGGATGGCGATATAGTCCGAAACCCAGCGGTAGCACAGAGGACACGCAGGTCCCCTGCCGCTGGGATATGGCCTTGTTCTACCAGCATCAGCGGCCACCCAGAATAGCGATATAGTCCGAGACCCAGCGGTAGTAGGGCACGCAGGTTCCCTGGCTCTTGCACTGGGAGACAGGGGTACGCCAGAAGTGAACCCGATCGAAGTTGTCGATGCCGTTGGTCTTGCACCCCTCTTTTCCGAGCAGGGCATTGCCTTCGCAGGCGGCCGGCACCACCGGCACGGAGCCGAACCAGGAGGCGAGATCCCCCTGCAGCTTGTTGTTGAGGGAGTGCTCCAGCCATTTGTAGGCACAGGTGAGGTTCTTGGCCTCGCTGTGCACCATGCTGGTGTCGGCCCAGCCGGTGACCCCTTCCTTGGGCACGGTAGTGGCGATGGGCTGCTTGTCGGCGATCAGGGTATTGGCCTGGAACGGCCAGGAGCCGGAGGCCACCACCCCCTCGTTCTTGAAGTCATCGATCTGGACGAAGGCGTCGTGCCAGTAGCGTCCCACCAGCTTGCGCTGCTGGCGCAGGAGGTCGAGGGCGGCCTTGTACTGATCCTCGTTCAGCTCGTAGGGATCCTTGATGCCGAGCGCCGGCTGGTGGCTCATCAGATAGAGGGCGGCATCGGCGATGTGGATCGGGCCGTCAAATGCCTGCACCCGACCCTTGTTGGACTTGCCGTCCGGCAGGGTCTGCTCCTCGAACACCACGTTCCAGGAGTCGGGCGCCTTGGGGAACACCTTGGTGTTGTACATCAATATGTTGCCGCCCCACTGGTAGGGCACGCCATAGTGCTTGCCGTCCACCGTGTGCCAGGGGGCATTCTGCAGGCGGGGGTCTATCTTGCCGTAGCTCGGGATGAGCGCCAGGTTGAGTGCCTGCACCTTGCCACCGGCAATCAGACGCAGGCTGGCGTCGCCGGAGGCGGTCACCAGATCGAAGCCCCCCTCGTTCATCAGCGCCACCATCTCGTCCGAGGTGGCGGCCGTCTTGACGTTGACCTTGCAGCCGGTCTCTTTCTCGAAGCCGGTCACCCAGTCGTAGTTCTTGTCGGTCTCGCCGCGCTCCACGTAGCCGGCCCAGGCCACGATGTTGAGCTGGCCTTCACCCTTGCCGAGGGTGGTGGGGGCAGCCTGGACCTGGCTTGCCAGCAGCGCCGGGATCAGGGCCAGGGTCAGAGGGGTCAATTTCATCTTGCTCTCCTTGCATGATTGGCAACCGTGGCGGCGCCACAGTAGGCATTAACATCCTGTTAACCAGTCATGAGCGTAGGAGAAGCCGGGAGCAATGAGAATTTCAATTTTTAACGGCTTGGGTATCTGTAAAATCGATATCGAGTGCGGATGAATCTGATTTTTTTGCCGGAGTCACGGCTGTTCAGGCTCAGTCCTAGCGGGGGAGGTGCTGGCGGGCCCGTAGCCGGCTCTGATCTCTGGCGATGTCGATGAACTCGCGTGCGGCCCAGTCAAGGCGCGAGCCGCGCCGCCACACCAGACCGATGTCGATGGCGGGGATGGGCTCCTTGATGGCGCGGGCCTCGACCCGCTCTTGCTCCAGCGACCAGGGGCGGTAGGCAAAGTCCGGCAGCAGGGCGAGCCCGAGCTGGCTCGCCACCAGGCTGCGCACCGCTTCTACCGAGGCGGTCCGCAGCACGATGCGCGGCGCGATGCCGTAGCGGCGCAGGCCGCCGCCGATGATCTGGTCAAGCTGGTCGGCGGTCAGCGAGATCATGGGCTCCTCGCCGAGCGCCTTGAGGGAGAGGGTCGACTCGGCGCAGAGGGGGTGGCTGGCGGCGAGCCAGACCCGCAGCGGCGAGCGGGTCAGCAGCTCGGTATCGAACGCCTCCTGGCGGATGGTGCGGTTGGTCATCAGGATCCCCACATCCACCTCGCCGTTGACGATCTGGTGTTCGAGATAGGGCTGCTCATCCTCCTTCACCTCGATCTGTACCGCCGGGAAGGCGCGGCGAAAGCGGCCGAGGGCCTCCGAGAGGTAGTAGCCTGCCACCAGCGTGGTTACGCCTATAGTAAGCCGCCCCTGATCCTGCTGGGCCACCGCCTTGAGGGACTGGCCGGCTTCGGTCATGGCGCTTAGGATGCGACGGGCGTGCAGCAGAAACTGGTGGCCCTGAGTGGTGAGGCTGACCCCGCGCGGATTGCGCTCGAACAGGGCGGCGCCGAGCTCGGTCTCCAGCTCGCGGATGGCGCTGGTGACCGCCGACTGGGAGATGTGCAGCTCGGCGGCTGCCCGGCTGACCGAGAAGCTGTCGGCCACCGCCACGAAATAGCGGATCTGGCGAAAGGTGAAGTTCATCTGGGCGTCCTGCCACGTGCGATCAAGGTGAGTGCCAGCTTAACCTCGAATCATACCCAGACAAAAGGCGCCGTGATGGCGCCTTTGTCGTTGTTTTTACGGAAATTAGCGGGCTGTCACCGCCTCTGTGACCGGTACACGGTTCACTCCCTTGCCCAGATAGGCGAGGGTGATGGTCACTATGATGCAGGTGAAGCTGAGCCACATGTAGGGCAGGTAGTCGAGGGTCGCCACCCCCAGTACCCCGGCCATGAAGATGCCGTTGTCGCTCCAGGGCACCATGCCGCAGGTGAGGGTGCCGCCAAACTCAGCGTTGCGGGAGAGGTTCTTGCGCGCAAGCCCCAGCCGGTCGTAGTTCTTGGCCATGATCTTGGGGGTCAGGATCAGCGATACATACATGGCGGAACCGAACACGTTGGCCAGGAAGGCGGTGCCTATGGTGTGGCTGGTCAGGCTGCCGGCGCTGTTGATGCGCTTCTCGAAGGCGCTGGCGATCACTTCCAGGATGCCGACCTTCTCCAGCAGACCGCCGAAGCCCAAGCCGAAGATGATGACGGCCACGGAACCCAGCATGGACTCCATGCCGCCACGGCCCAGGATGTTGTCGATGAAATCGACGCCGGAGGTGATGGCAAACGGGCTGTAGGCGGAGTGCATCGCCTTCACCGGATCCATGTCCTGGAAGACGATGGCCCAGACAAGACCCAGCAAGGCGCCGAAGCTTATCACCGGGAAGGCGGGCTTGCGGTTGGCCAACAGGCCCAGCACCAGCACCACGGGCACTATGGCCATGGGGGTGATGTTGAACTGCTTGTCGAGGGCGTCCATCACCAGGTTGACCTGCTCCAGGCTGACGTTGCCGGAGTACTGCATGCCGACCACGGTGAACAGGGCGGCGGTGATGACGTAGGAGAACAGGCTGATGGGCAGCATCCCCTTGATGTGTTCCATCACGTCGACGTTGGACATGGTCGAGGCCAGCACCACGGAGTCGGAGAGCGGGGAGAGCTTGTCACCGAAGTAGACGCCGGAGAGCACGGCACCGGCTACCAGCGGCGCGGGTACCCCCAGGCTGTGGCCTATGCCCATCATGGCGATGCCGGCGGTGGCCGCCGAGCCCCAGGAGGTGCCGGTGGCCAGCGAGGTGAGAGAGCAGATGATCAGGGTCGCCAGCAGGAAGATGGAGGGGTGTATCACCTTGAGGCCGAAGTAGATGATGCTGGGGACGATGCCGCCGGCAATCCAGGTGCCCACCAGGGCACCGACGGAGATCAGTATCAGGATGGCCCCCATCCCCTTGGCGACGCCGTCGACTGCCGCCTGTTCCAGGGATTTGTAATCGTGGCCGAGCTTGATGCCGAGTCCCATGATGACGAACCAGGCGATGAACAGTGCCAGCTGGATTGGCAGATCCAGCACGCTGGTGAAGGAGAAGGCCAGGGCCAGGAAAATGGCCAGGCAGGCAAATACTTGCGACATGCCCGGCAATCGGATGTGGTGTTGTTGGTTTTGCATAGACGCTCCCTAAACTCTTGCTCGCCAAGGTCAGCCCCTCTCGTCCTGCGGATGCGTCGATCCCGAGAGGCTTACCAAAAGAGGGCGCAATCTACCATAAAGCGGAGGTGTAAAATCCCTGCTCATTCGGCAAAACAGCTTTAAAATTTTAAAATCCCACAAAATAGTTGATCTAATCGGCATTTTTCACTGTTCAATCGACACCGTTTGATAGCCGGAGATCCATAGGCAAGTTCGATTGCAGATGGCGACACCAAAGATGATAATGGTTATCATTAATGTTTTTCGGACTAATGCCAATGAACTGGATAGCACGCGCTCTGCTCTTGGCCGCCCTTCTGGCGGTGCTGGTCTGGGGTCAGGAGAAGGAATACGGGTTCTGGAGTCTGGGGTTCTTGCTGGCTGCCTGGGTCATGCTGGAACCCAGGCTGAGACCGGTGTTGATCCTGCTGCCGGTTGCGGGAATGACAGGGGTCGTCACTCTGCTCTGGCAGCAGGGCTGGCATTAAGCCTGGCGAGTGGGGACGGCCTGGATCTTGTCGTAGGCCTGGCGCAGGGAGGCGATGACCTTCTTCTCCATCTCGCTGCGTTCGGCGTCTGTCGTGAAGTAGATCATGTCGACATCGTGGCGGATGTAGTGGGAAGGAAGCTGGTTGAGTGTCAGGCAGCAGAGGTCTGCCAGCTGATAGGGGGTCAATGTTCGAGCCAACCCCTGTTTTTCTATCTCCTTGAGCACCAGATGCTCATAGAAGTTGTGAATATCGGTATCCAGGATCATGAGAAAACCCCCGTGGTGGCGCAGCATCTTCAACAGCATAGCCATGGGGCATGAAAACACAAAAGGCCCGTTACTCTCGTAACGGGCCTTTGCAGAATGATGGTGCGAAGAGAGGGACTCGAACCCTCACATCCGTGGGACACTAACACCTGAAGCTAGCGCGTCTACCAATTCCGCCACCTTCGCACACTGATTTTCTCCAGCTGGTTTTTAAATGCGGTTGGAGCGCATTTTCTGTGTTTTACATGCCAGAAGCATGGTGCGAAGAGAGGGACTCGAACCCTCACACCCGGGGGGCACTAACACCTGAAGCTAGCGCGTCTACCAATTCCGCCACCTTCGCACATCGGGTTATCAGTCTGGATTTACATGCTGTCTGACAAAAGCATGGTGCGAAGAGAGGGACTCGAACCCTAACACCCGGGGGGCACTAACACCTGAAGCTAGCGCGTCTACCAATTCCGCCACCTTCGCACATCGGGTTATCAGTCTGAATTTACATGCCGTCTGATAAGAGCATGTTGCAGTATGGTGCGAAGAGAGGGACTCGAACCCTCACATCCGTGGGACACTAACACCTGAAGCTAGCGCGTCTACCAATTCCGCCACCTTCGCATCACTGCGGTGGGGGATTCTATAGAGTTTTGGGGGGGCGTCAACAGCCAAAGGGGACTTTTTTCGCTGTTGACGGATAAAGGCGTGCCAAGGGCATAAAACTTCAGCAATCGGCGTCAGACGGTGGCCAGCGCATCCTGATACATCTGTTCGTACAGGATGACGGAGTCTGCCCAGTCGAAGCGGGTGTTCATGGCGTGGTGCTGCACACGGGCAAAGCGTGCCGGTTCCTGCAGATAATGGAGCAGGCTGCGGCGCATGGCATCGAGCAAGGTGCTGGCAGTGGGATCGTTGAAGCAGAAACCGGTCGCGTGCGCCGGGTCAGCATCCCAGTCCACGACGGTATCTTTCAATCCGCCGACGGCCCGCACCAGGGGCAGTGTGCCATAGGCCAGACTGTACATCTGGTTGAGCCCGCATGGCTCGAACAGAGAAGGCATCAGGAAGAAGTCGGCGCCAGCCTCCACCAGGTGGGCCAGACGGTCGTCATAGGCATTGATGAAGGCAAACTTGTCGGGATGCTGCTGGGCAATGCTTTGCAACTGGGCGGCGAGAGAGGGATCACCGGAGCCCACGATCACTACCTGAACCTGGTGCTGCAAGAATTTGTCCAGTGCAGGGATGAGCAGGTGTACTCCTTTCTGCTCGGTCAGTCGACACACCATGCCATAGATGGGGAGGTTGCCAACGGGGAGCCCCGTTTCCTGCTGCAGGATGCGCTTGCAGGTGTGTTTGCCATCCAGGTTGTCGGCATCATAGGTGGCGGGCAACAGGGGATCGAAGGCGGGATCCCAGTCCTGATAGTCACAGCCGTTGAGGATGCCACGCAGGTCAGCTGCCCGCTGCTGGAATACGCTGGCCATGCCGTGAGCGCCCAGGTGTGTCAGCAGCTCGCTGGCGTAGTTGGGGCTGACCGCATTGATCTTGTCTGCGTAGAGCACACCGCACTTGAGCAGATTGATGTGACCATAGTCGTAGTTGATGCGCTGCTCGTAGTCGTGGATTTCCGGCACGGCCCAGAACTGCTGGCGATCGAACACGCCCTGAAAGGCCGCGTTGTGAATGCTGATGACCGACCGGGTGCGCTGGAAGAAGGGGTTGTGGGCATGACGGGTTTTCAGCAGCAGCGGCAGCAGACCGGTGTGCCAGTCGTTGCAGTGGGCGATGTCGGGAGCGAAACCCAGCTGTTCGCACGCATGCAGGGCCGCCGCGGCCAGAAAGGCAAAGCGTTCACCGTTGTCGGGATAGGCCTGGTTGTTCTCGGCATAAAGCTGGGGGCGGTCGAAATAGTGCGGGCAATCGAGCAGATAGACGCAGATCCCGTCCAGTTCCAGCTGATGGATGCGATAGCTGATATCACTGCGATCCTGGGGGGTGGGGAGCCAGCGCGAGGCGAGGAGGGTGGCCTCGTCCCGGCGCTTGATGGTCTTGTAGAAGGGCATAATGATGCGCACATCGTGCCCCTGACGGGCGAGATGCTGCGGCAGGGCCTTGGCCACATCCGCCAGGCCCCCGGTCTTCACCAGCCCCTCAACCTCCGAGGCTACAAACAGGATTTTCAGTGGGTTAATAGCCAACTCTTGCTCCCTTAGGTACCACGACGATACCGCCTTCGGATACGGTAAACCGCTCTCTGTCATGGTCCAGATTCTCACCGATCACGGTGCCGGGTGCAATTTCAACGTTTTTGTCGATGATGGCGCGGCGAATGGAGCAACCTTCGCCGATTTTCACATCCCCCAGCAGCACGGATTCACTGATGTGGCTGCAGGGGCCTATGTTGCAGCGAAATCCCAGTATGGATCGCTGGATCTGGCTGCCCTGAATGAAGCAGCCACCGGAGATCAGGGAGTTGGCGATCTTGACCTTGCAGTCGTCGGTATCGATGAAGGTGGCGGGGGGCAGGGGCGGGTAATGGGTGTGCAGCGGCCACTTGCGATTGTAGAGAGAGAAGGGGGCATCGTCGGCCACCAGGTCCATGTGCGCCTGCCAGTAAGAGTCGAGCGTCCCCACATCGCGCCAGTAGACGTTGGGCTTCTCGCCCGGGATCACGTTGGTGCTGTAGTCATAGACATAGACGGGGGCACGGGGGAACAGGCTGGGAATGATGTCCTTGCCGAAATCGTGACTGGAGTTCTCCTCGGCGGCATCCCGCTTGAGCTCCCGATAGAGGGCCTCGGTCTCGAAGATGTAGTTGCCCATGGAGACCAGGGCCTGGGTGGGGTCGCCGGGGATGTGTTTCGGGTGACGGGGCTTTTCTTCAAAGCCAATCATGCGCCCTTCCTGATCCACCTCGATCACCCCGAAGGCGCTTGCTTCCTCGATGGGCATGCGCAGGGCCGCGACGGTCAGGGCGGCCGCTTTCTGCTTGTGGAAGCTCACCATCTGGCTCACGTCCATCTTGTAGATGTGATCGGAGCCGAAGATGCAGACATGTTCGGGGTCGGAGATCTCGATGAAGCGCAGGTTCTGGTAAATGGCGTCTGCGGTGCCGTCATACCAGCGTTTGCCCATTCGCATCTGGGCCGGAATGGGGTCGATGAAGCGATCCGTGATGCCGACGATGTTCCAGCCCTTCTTCATGTGCAGGTAAAGGGACTGGGACTTGAACTGGGTGAGTACATAGATGCGCAGGAAGTCGGCGTTGACGAAGTTGTTGAGCACGAAGTCGATCAACCGGTAACTGCCGCCAAAGGGCACGGAGGGTTTGCTGCGGGTGGTGGTCAGCGGTTGCAGTCGGGTACCTTCACCGCCTGCCAGTATCATGGTGAGTATGCCTGCCATCGTCGTTCTCTCCCTGAGATCATGATGTTGAAAAGGTTTTCATGTCGCTGCGAAAAAAACACCCCTAAAGGGGTGGTAAACGTTTTCTTGGTACCTTAACAGATCCCGTCTGGCACTCTCTACTTGTTTTATTACAACCGTTGCACTTCTTTAAGCTTTGCTCAGATACACCTTGAATTTGGCATCGCCCGCGATCACCTCGGTCTGTTTGAAGTGCGCATCCAGTATAGGCTGGTATCGCAGGAAGGCATTGGCGACTATGGTCAGGGCGCCATTTGCGGTCAGGTACTCAGGTGCCTTTGCCAGGAAGGTTTCGGTGGCGGCGTAGAAGGTCTTGAGCCCGGCATGGAAGGGGGGATTCGAGACAATCTGTTGGAATGTTTCGGCAATGTCGGAATAGACATCGGAGGCATGAACACGTCCGCTCAGACCGTTGACCGCCAGGGTTCGGCGGCTGGACTCCAGTGCCAGGGCATTGATATCCACCATGGTGACGGCCAGGGCCGGGTTGCGCTTGGCCAGCACGGAACCGATGACGCCGGCGCCGCAGCCAAAGTCGAGCAGCTTGCCCGTCACGGGGGGGAGGCTCGCCAGCAGCATCTGGGTGCCGAGATCCAGGCCGTCTGCACTGAAGACCCCGGGCAGGGCCATGACGGTCAGGGTGGTGTCGCCCGCCTGGCACTCATAGCGACTGAGCCAGGTGTCCAGCTCGAAAGGGACGACCGGTTTGTCGAGCGTGCCGTGGTAGAGAGAGCAGCGGCGCGCAGAGTCGCGCTTGATCGGTTTCTCGCCATAAGGTGCCAGCAGCTTGTCTGCCCCGTTGATGCCGCCCCGGTTCTCGCCGGCGAGGAACAGGTCGGCCCCGCTTTCGAGCAGCGGCGTCATCATGGCCAGCAGGTATTGCGCCTCGGCCTTGGCCTTGGGCATCAGCAGCAGCAGGGCATCGAATCGGGGGGCGCCACCCAGCTGGTGATCGAACAGGATGGCGTCTCCCAGAGCGGCCTGCTGGCTGCGGTAATAGCAGTAATCCGTGGTGAAGACGGTCAGGCTTTGTGCCAGCTCGGCCAGTTGACGAGGATAATCATCCTCCAGGGCACCGCACACCAACAGCCGCTTGCCGACAAAGAGGGCTTGGTTACGTTCCAGCATCTGACTGAGGGCACTGACAGGACGGCTCATTGGGTCTCTCCACGCATTTTTGGGCGGCCATTATACATGGCCGCTTTCGCCTTGACATTTATGCCGTGTTCCCGAAATATGCCCAGACGCCTATTTACCCAGAGATGATGCAATGCGGTCATGCGTATCGAAACGAAAGCATAAACATAGCCTGACAATCGGGCCTGCTGGCGTGCGCGCGTAACCTCTCATCCCTGAGACGATTCAAGCCCCGGTAGCGACTCCCGTACCGGGGCTTTTTATTGACCAATCCATCTGTTTAGGAGAAGGAAATCCCATGTTTCAAGGTTCGATAGTTGCCCTGATCACCCCATTTCGACAGGGCCAGCTGGACGAGGCCGCACTGGCTCGCCTGGTGGAGTGGCACATAGAGCAGGGAACCCATGGCATAGTGCCGGTCGGCACGACCGGGGAGAGCCCGACCCTGACCCACGATGAGCATTGCCGCGTGGTGGAGCTGGTGGTCAAGCTGGTGGCCGGGCGCATTCCCGTGATCGCAGGTGCAGGCTCCAACAACCCGGTTGAAGCCATTGAATACACCCGCTATGCCGAGCAGATGGGAGCGGATGCCACCCTGCATGTGGCCGGTTACTACAACCGCCCCAATCAGGAAGGGCTCTACCACCACTTCAAGGCGGTGCACGACGCCACCACCAAACCCATCATCGTCTACAACATTCCGCCCCGCGCCATCGTTGACGTGCAGCCGGCGACCCTGGCCCGTCTGGCCGAGTTGCCGCGCATTGCCGGCGTGAAGGATGCCACCGGTGATCTGGCCCGCCCCTGGGTTGAACGCCAGCTCATCAAGAAGCCGTTTGCCTGGCTCTCCGGTGAAGACGCCACCGCCGTGGCCTACAACATCGGTGGTGGCCAGGGTTGCATCTCGGTGACGGCCAACGTGGCCCCCAAGCTGGTGGCCGAGGTGCAGAACCTGGCGCTGGCCGGTGAGTGGCAAGCTGCCCGCGAATTGCAGGACAAGCTCATTCCGCTGCACCAGGCCATGTTCGCCGAGCCGAGCCCCGCAGGGGCCAAGTATGCGGTCTCCCTGCTGGGTCTGTGCAGCGAAGAGTGCCGTCTGCCGGTGATGCCGCTCTCCGAGGCCACCCGCGAGCGCATCCGCAGTGCCATGCAGGCATTGAATCTGTTGTAAAAACTGGGCTCTGGATCTCGCTTTTGATTGCCCGGTCAATTAATGGCCGGGCTTTGCCGATATACTCGCTTGGATACAACCAAGGATGATTTGGCATGGAAGAATGGGATCCGGAGCACTTCACCAGTTTTGAACATCTCTGTGAAGTGACCTTGTCTGCGGTCAGGGAAAAAACAGAGGCTGAACAGATCTATCTGTGGCTGCGTGCTCCGACGCCCCAGCTCTATCACTATCGCCCGGAACAGGGTCTGCTCTGCCTGAGCGCCGACATCCTCTCTTCCCTCGAGTTGCCCATCCTCTTCATCGAACGTTCCCTTGCGCTCGGCCAGTTGCTGGTGGAGCCCATCGCGCCGACCCGTGCCATCTGGGAGCGGGAGAGCGTCGAACCCGAGATCCCGCGCCTGCGCGCCAGCTTCCCCCTCAAGCGTCACAAGGGGCTGGAGGCCGTGGTCTATCTGGAAACCCGCCGTCGTCTCGATCGCCTGCCAAGACGCCAGCAGCAGAGCATCCAGCTGCTCATGCATTATCTCGCCGCCGAGCTCGAGAGTCGGCGACTCGCGGGACAGGTGGATCTGGAGCGGGATCAGCGGCTCCACACCCAGGCAGACCTCATGCGCAGCCAGGCCCTGCAGGACTCCTTCCTCAGCATGCTGCAGGCGCTGCATCAGGTGGGGGTCAAGCTCTCCCGCTGCGAGAGCGAGGATCGTCTGCTGCACGACGCGGTGGCACTGGCCCGCCAGGAGTTGCAGTTCGATCGCATCGCCATCTTCCTGACTGACAGTGAATTCAAGACCATGCACGGTACCTGGGGTACCAACGAGGCGGGTGAGCTCATCGACGAGCGCCATTTCATCAGCCCCATTCCGGATCATCCCACGGTGCAGGAGGCGCTGCGTCGCAAGGACTATGTCCTGGTACTGGAGGACACGCCTCTCTATTACGAGAAGCAGGAGGTGGGTCGCGGCTGGAACGCCATGGTGTCGCTCTGGGACGGGAGTACCCCCATCGGCTGGATCGCCGCCGACAACCTGCTCTGGCGGCGCCCCCTCAAGGCGTATCAGAGCGAGATCTTCAAGCAGTATGCCGCCGTGCTCTCCCAGTTGCTGATCCGCCAGCGCACCCAGGAGAAGCTTGAGCGCTTCAATCGGGAGCTGGAGCTGAGGGTGCAGGAGCGGACCCGGCAACTTGCCGATACCAACCGGGCGCTGGAGGAGGCCAACCGGCGCCTCTCTCTGCTGTCTTTGGAAGATCCCCTGACTGGCATCGCCAACCGCCGCCAATGGGACATCACCATGGAGCGGGAGTGGGAGCGGGCTCGCCGCCATCAGGGCGTGCTGGCGGTGCTGATGATCGATGTGGACGAGTTCAAGTCCTACAACGATCACTTCGGCCACGGCAAGGGGGATCAGTGCCTGCAGCGGGTGGCGGCACTGCTGCAGGATACCGAGCGGCGGCGTACCAACCTGGTGGCCCGCTATGGGGGGGAGGAGTTTGTCATCCTGCTGTGTTCACCGCAGCCGGGAGAGGCGGAGCGGCTGGCGGAGCAGATCCACCACGGCCTTGACGCCTTGCAGATTCCCCATCCGGCCTCCCGGGTGGCGGCGACACTCACCGTCAGCATCGGGTTCAGCTATCTGGTCCCGTCATCGGACAAGGAGTGGCAAACCCTGACCGAGCAGGCGGATCAGGCACTCTATCACGCCAAATCACAAGGGCGGGCCTGTACCCTGGCCTATCGCTGACACCTGCGTGGGGGCTGCCTGCCCGGCATCAGATCCATGCTGATCTGTATACGTGCGGGCTCTCAGATCCACGCCGCTCTGTATAAATGAGGTAGCAAGCGTTTCTCGCCATCTGGCGCATGGCGATGCGCCCGCGCTCTGGCTAGAATGGGGGCCCATTTTTCACAGACAGATCCTGCACCATGACCCTATCCGGATTTCAAGGCCTGGTTTTCGACCTCGACGGCACACTGGTGGACTCCATGCCCTTGCACCTGGCCGCCTGGGAGCACACCGCCCGCGAGTTTGGCTTTCGGTTCGACGCCGACTGGTTTTATGAGCTGGGAGGCATGCCCAGCCGCAAGATAGCCCTGCTGGTGGCCGAAGTGCAGCAGATCGCGCTGGATCCCCTGGTGGTGACACGCTGCAAGACCGAACACTATGTCGCCAACCTGCACAAGGCCACCCCCTTCCCGGCCATGCTGGATCTGGTGGAACGCTATCACGGCCGGATCCCCATGGGCATAGGGACTGGTTCGCCCCGCGTCAATGCCGAGGCGGTGCTGCGCAACACAGGGCTGGATCGGTATTTCCCCGTGGTGGTCACCGCCGACGACGTGGAGCTGCACAAACCCCATCCAGACACCTTCCTGCTGGTGGCGCGACGCCTGGGGGTCGAGCCCGGTCAGTGTCTGGTGTTCGAGGATACGGGCATAGGCGCACAGGCCGGTGAAGCGGCCGGCATGCAGGTCTGCATGGTCAGAGAGGGAAAACCGGTCGGGTTGACTTACTGAACCGGGCGTATCGGTCGGGAGCGTCTAAGCCAAAGAGAAGACCCACTCTCATACGGGACAGGCAAAACATGAGAGTGGGGATCGGCAGGTGTCACCGGCTGACGCAGCAACACCCTCGGGGTGAGGGAGGGGCGAGCCTTACTGCTCGCTGCTGCCACCCTGATTGTCGTCGTAACGGCCAGGTGCGCCGTGGGGACGCGGAGCCATGGAGACGCGCGGCTTGCGGGCGCGCTGGATGCTGACGGCGGGACGACCCGAGTGCATGGCGATGGTAGAGATCTTGGCCTTGTAAACCAGTTGCTGGTTGCCGTGGGCGTCGGTCAGCAGCACGCTGTACTGGTCGAAGCCGCTGATGGTCCCCTCCAGTTTGATGCCGCTCACCAGGAAGATGGCGACCTGACTGCGGTTCTTGCGCAGCCAGTTGAGGGCAGAATCTTGCCCGTTCCCGAGGGAGAAGGCCTGCTCAATGGTGGAGTAGCTGGGGGATTCAGTTGTCATAAATTATTGTCCCGCGGAAAAAAAGTGGCGTTTGATTGTGCTAAATGGCCACTGCCTTGTCAAAGTCATTCTCACCCCCTGCCCGGATGGTGCAACGACAGGGCTGGTGGGCACGGGCCGCTGCTGTAATAATTGGCGGCTCTGGCCCCGTGGCGGGCCTCATGCTGGGGTCTTATCTTGCATCCGGTTTCACACCAACATCCAACCATCTATACCCATGACGCGACGGCATGCGAAGAGTGTGATCTGCTGGTGCCCGCGACACCGCTTGCGGTGGGGGAGGCGAGCGACTGTCCCCGCTGCGGCCATGTTCTGAGCCAGCACCTGCCGGAGCAGGAGCGCAAGCCCATCGCCTATGGTTTCGCTGCCCTGATCATGTTTGCGTTCTCCAACGTCTTCACCTTCATGTCGTTTTCTTCCCACGGGGTAGGGCAGGAGATGACCTTCCTGCAGTGCATCACCACCCTGGTGGATCAGGGCTACCTGTTTCTGGGGGCCGTGCTGAGTCTGACCCTGATCGGCCTGCCGCTGGTCTATATCGGCTCCATCATGCTGGTGCTGTGGCGCCTCGACAAGGATCTGCACAGCAATGCCCTGCGCTCCCTCGGCCGCCTGCTGTGCCGGATCAAGCCCTGGCTGATGGTGGATGTCTTCCTCATCGGGGTGCTCATCTCCCTAGTCAAGCTGATGGGCATGGCCGACATCAAGATGGGGCTGTCGTTCTGGGCCTTCGTCGGCTACACCCTGCTGCTCATCAAGATGATCTCCTCCCTGGATCGGATGTGGCTGTGGCAGCGGCTGTTCGGGCCGACCGCCGCCAGAGAGGTGGATCCCGAGGCCAGCGCCCTGTCCTGCGGGCTGGTGGGCTGCCACATCTGCGGTGCCCTGAACGAGGGGGATGCCCACAGCTGCGCACGCTGCGGCGATCATCTGCACAGCCGCAAGCCGGGTGGTCTGAACCGCACCTGGGCCCTGCTGATCACCTCGGTGATCCTCTATGTCCCAGCCAACCTGTATCCCATCATGGACACCGTGTTCCTGGGGGATGACAGCCCCTCGACCATCATGGGCGGGGTGGTGCTGCTGTGGGCCATGGGCTCCTACCCTATTGCCGCCGTCATCTTCTTCGCGAGCGTGGTGGTGCCGCTGGTGAAGATCCTGGCGCTGCTGTGGCTCTGCTACGTGGTGCAGCGCGGCCAGGGGGCATCTCCCCTCGGCAAGCTCAAACTCTATCGCATGACCGAATTTGTGGGGCGCTGGTCGATGATCGACGTCTTCGTGGTGGCCATCCTGGCCGGTCTCATCCGGCTCGACAATCTGATGACCATCTACCCTGGCCCTGCGGCCGTCGCCTTTGCCGGGGTCGTACTGGTCACCATGGTGGCTGCCATGAGTTTCGATTCCCGCCTGATCTGGGATTTACAACAAGGAGAACGCGAACGTGAGTGAGCGTAAGACAAGGTGGAAACCGGGCTCTGATTTCATGAGTTCGGCTGCCGCTATCTGGATGGTGCCCTTGCTGGCGCTCTTCATCGGCGCCTGGATGCTGTTCCAGCACTGGTATTCACAAGGGCCGAGCTTCACCCTGACGGTGGCGACCGCCGAGGGCATAGTGGCAGGCAAGACGGTGATCCGTTCTCGTGAAGTGGAGGTGGGCCGTATCGAGACGGTGGAGCTCAGCGAGGACTACAGCCATGCCGTGCTCAAGGCTCGCCTGACCAATGCCGCCGCCGGCATGCTCAAGAAAGACAGCCAGTTCTGGGTGGTCAAGCCCAGGGTCGGGCGTGAGGGCGTTTCCGGTCTTGGCACCTTGCTCTCCGGTGCCTATATTGAGCTTTCTCCCGGCAAGAAGGGCAGGGCGCGAAGCGAATACGCCATGCTGGACAGGCCACCCCTGGCATCCCTGGATGCCAAGGGATTGCGGCTCTCCCTGTCCAGCCGGGATGCCAACGCGCTGGGCGCGGGTTCCCCCATCAGCTATCAGGGATTCACCATCGGCCAGGTCGAAGAGGCCAAGTTCCTGCCCGAGAAGAGCGAGATGCAGTACCAGCTCTTCATCAACGCGCCTTATGACGTCCTGGTGAGCAGCAACTCCCGGTTCTGGTTGACGCCCGGCTTCGAGGTCTCCATGAGCAGCGAGGGGATGAAGGTGAAGATGGACTCGCTGGAGAGCCTGATCAACGGCGGCATCACCATGGGGCTGCCTCCCGGCTGGTTGCCGGGGGAGCCGGTGAAACAGAACGACGAGTTCGTGCTGTTCAAGGACGAGGAGAGCGTGCTGGCCGGTAGCCTGGATCAGTTCATCGACTATGTCTTCCTGTTCGACAATGACGTGGGCGGGCTGCATCCCGGCGCGGCGGTACAGTATCGCGGCATCCGGGTCGGTACCGTCATTTCGGCTCCCTATCTCATCGACGACAAGGGCGTCCAGCTGTTCAAGAGCCGACAGATCCCGGTGCTGGCGCGCATCGAGGTGCAGCGTCTCTCCCACCGTTATGCCAATGCGGAGAAGGAGCAGTGGCGGGCCCTGTTCAACAAGCAGTTCAAGGAAGGGCTGAGGGCTAGCCTCAAGACCGCCAGCCTGCTGACGGGGGGCAAGGTGATCGATCTGAACTTCTATCCGGATGCGCCTGTCTATCAGCCGCTCAAGATGGCGGGCTATCAGGTCTTCCCGACTGCCCAGGCCGGGCTGGATCAGATCGAACGCAAGGTGAACCTCATCCTCGACAAGTTCGTCGACATGGACATGGCCACCACCCTTACTCAGGTCAACAGCACCCTGATGACACTGGACAAGACGCTCAAGCATGTCAGTGCCGTGAGTGCGAATCTGGAGCAGTTTACCGGCCAGCAGTCGACCCAGCAGTTGCCGGCCTCCCTCAACCAGAGCCTCAAGCAGTTGCAGGAGACGTTGCAGACCTATGATGCCGGTTCCCAGACCAATCAGGAGCTGCGTCAGTCGGTGCAATCCCTCAACCAGCTGATGAGCGAGTTGCAACCTCTGGTCCATTCACTGAACGAGCAGCCGAGTTCGCTGATCTTTGACCGCGCTCGTCCGCGGGATCCCGAGCCCAAGCGAGGAAAATGATGAAAAAACGGATGTTGACGCTGGCCTTGCTGGGCCTGCTGGCGGGATGTGGCAGTGCACCGACGACGCTGCATTACTATTCGCTGGATGCCGACACGGCGCCGTCGAGTGTCACCACGGCGCAGCCGCAGCACCAGTTGGTGCTGCGCCCCGTCGCCCTGTCCGGTCAGCTTGACCGGATGAGCCTGGTCTATCAGCTGGAGGGAAAGGAGCTGCACTTTGCCGAGTACCATCGCTGGGCAGGTTCCCTCGATGCCCAGTTGAACCAGTTGACCCTCAATGGCCTCTCCAGCCGCTTGCCTGGCTGGGTGGTGCGTCAGGACGGGGCCCGCAAGGGGCCTGTGCTGAGCATCTCGGTCGAGCGTTTCCAGGGGCGGCACGACGGCCGCGCCCTGCTCAGCGGTCGCTGGCGCCTGCTGACGGAGGAGGGGGTCGTGTTGAGAGATGTTCCCTTCCAGCAGGAGCGGGTGCTGCCTGCCGATGGGTATGGCGCCCTGGTGAACGAGCTGGGGCAGGGCTGGCAACTGTTGCTCGATCAGATTGCGGCGGATGTGCGCACGCGCAGATGAGGAAGCATAAAAAAGACGGGAGGCCATGGCCTCCCGTTTTGTTTGGGGTCGTCGTTATTGCTGTACTTCCGAGACGCCCTGTACCTTGACCTCTACCCGGCGATCCGGGGCCAGGCAGACGATCAGCTCGCGCTTGGATTTGCTGGTGCAGCTGTCGCCGGTGACGGGAGACTGCTTGCCACGCCCTTCCACATTGACCTTGCCGGCAGGCAGGCCCTTGCCAATCAGGTAATCGGCCACGGTCCGGGCACGCTGCTCGGACAACTTCTGGTTGTAGGCCTCGGAGCCGATGCGGTCGGTATAGCCGATGACGGTGGCCGACCCGTCTTTGGGCCTGGCCTCTTCAATCTGGCTGTAGAGGGTATCCAGCGCCTGCCCGGCCTGGGGCTTGAGGGTGGCCTTGTTGAAGTCAAACAGCACGTCCGAGCTCAAGGTGAACTGCTTGTCGACCATCACGGGCTCGGGCGCGGGGGCGGGAGCTGCGACCGGCAGAGCCGGTGCAACCTGACCGAAGCGATAGACGGCGGCCAGGGAGAGCAGGCCGTTGTCCATGCGCAGGCCGGTATCGTCACGGCTGCCATACGGGGTGCTGTACTGGTATTCGAGGCGGGCTGCCCAATCCAGGCTCAGGGCATACTCCGCACCGAGCGCGCCGACGAAGGTGAAGCGGCTGTCGTTTTCCAGCTGATCGCTGTCGGTCCAGCCATAGCCGCCCCCGACACGGCCGTAAAGGTCCAGATTGTCCGCAACCGGGAACCCCAGTTTCAGCGTGAGCTGGGCCAGCTGGGCTTGCACGGAGTCATTGAAGGCCGCGCCATTGCGGGTGCCGCTGTACTTGAGCTTGCCAAGGTAGTCATAACCCAGTTCGACACCCAGATTCTGGTTGATCTGGTAACCGGCGAAGGCACCGGCGCCGACTTCATCGTCGTCTTTGTCGGTGATGGCGATGGAATTGCTCTCATCGACACCGTAGAAGTTGGACCAACCCAGTTTGGCACCGCCATACCAGGTGTTGTCTTGTCCGGCTGCCTGGGCGTTGGCCGCAAGCAAGCCTGAAACCAGCAAGGTAATCAGTGTTTTGTTCATAGATGCCTCTGCAATCTTGTGTGTGGGGAGCGCGAATTCATGTCGCCTCGCCTCGTGGGTTGGGCCTGTGTTCGACCACAACACGTTTAAACGTAGCTCGCTTTTCTCGATCTACAAGCAACTGATATAAAACATATTGTGATATCCATCTGCATCATAGTGGAGACAGAAGACCGCCGGGGAACCGTGACTCGAATCTGTGATGGGTGTCATATGGATTGCTTGCCCTTGTCGGCAAGAGGGCCGGCGAAGCGCCGGCCCTGGCAGGATGGCCTCCGTTATCGAGGGAGGAATTCGTACTCCTGTTCGATGAAGGCGGCAGCCCGCTCGCTCAGGGCGGCGTGTACCACTGTGGTGGGGTGGACCTGGTCCCAGAACATCTTGCCTTCACAGTTCAGCTCGCCCGCACTGCGGCGCGCCATGGGCGTTGCGACGGCCTGAGCCAGCAGAGGGTTGCCGGCGATGGCAAGGCGCTCCTCGGGATTGAAGGGGGCCAGTCGACTGTCGGTGGCGGCGCTGCGGGAGGCAAAGGGCTTCCACACATAGCCGCCGCCATAGCAGGCGTGTTCGGTGTCGCTCAGGCCGAAGTTCTGTGGCTCGCGCAGCATCTCGGCGAACTGCTTGTCGATCTCGAACAATTTCACCATGCCGGTGGGTGCCAGCTGGCGCGCCAGGTTCAGCAGCAGCTGGTTGTGGTAGGCGGAGACATGGCTGGCCGCCTCGACCACTTTCTGGCTGCGGGCCGAGGGGTTCTGGCCCAGATCCGGCAGGTTGAACAACAGAATCTGCTTGGCGCCGTTCAATACCATGCGGTTGGCCGCATCGCTGATGGCGTCGCGCACCCGCTTGGCATCCTGCTCGGTGTTCCAGCCATAGGCCAGGTAGTCGTTGGCACCGACCCAGAGGATCACCAGGTCATCGGGCTTGAAGCTGTCCTTTTGCAGGAACTGGGTCACCTCGTAATCCAGGTTGTTGATGACCTGATACTTGGGGTTCCAGGAGATCTTGTTGTAGGCCACGGCAGTGGCGCCCCCTTCCGCCTCGTTGGCGATGGCGAGGCCCGGGAAGTGCTGGGTGAGCTGCTCCAGCCAGACCGGGCCGTTGGAGAAGCGGCCCTGATGGTAAGGCGGGCTGGAGGGGAGGTAACCGCGCATCTTGTCGTACATCTTGCCGGTATCGGAGAGGCTGTCGCCGAAGATCACGATGCGGGAGAAGGGGGGACGCGTCTCGGCGGCATGGGCCGTGAGGGCGAAGAGACCCAATAAACACAAAAGCCATTTGTTCATGTAGCTGTTCTCATGGATGGGGCAGGGCGGGCCTGCGGGCTGTTCCTCGATGGCGGCGGGCTGGGAACCCGCATGGCCAGGTGAGAAGGTATCCACTCGAATACATTTTTGCAGCATGCCGTGGCCATTTAATCGCTTGCGATCACATCACTCCTCCCTGAATGGGGAGGCTTCACGTTTGTTTCACGCGCCCCCGGGCAAGATGCCCTCATACAGCAAAGACAGGAGCATGAAATGAACAACGCAAAAGCAATCGCCCTGGTGGCCCTGATGTCCGTCTCTTCCTTCGCCATGGCGGCCTACACCGGCCCCAAGGAGCAGAACAAGGTATCGGTCGCCCAGTTGAAAGACGTGGCCGATGATCAGTGGGTGACCCTGGAAGGCAAACTGGTCAAACACCTGGGTGGCGAAAACTACCTGTTCCGTGACGACAGCGGCGAGGTGGAAGTGGAGGTGGACGGTGACGTGTGGCGCGGTACCGAGGTAGGCCCTAACGATCTGATCCGCGTGCGCGGCGAGGTGGACCACAGCTGGAACAAGACCGAAGTCGAGGTGGAACACCTGGAGAAGGTGGGGGCTGCGCCCCTGAGCAAGGGTGGCTTCATCGCCAAGTAAGCTTTCTGGCCACAGTAAATGAGAAGGGCGCTCCAGGAGCGCCCTTCTTGCATGCCATCAGCCAGCCCGGCTTGCGACGGTTCGCTTGAACCCCTTCTCGGCCTGATTGACCTTGTAGAGATAGCGGCGAGCCTCTGCCTTGGGATGTTGTTCGGTCAGTACCTGATAGACGGCCTCGGGGGAGAGGCGGTTGATCATGCCGGGGGCCGCCTTGCGATCGTTGGAGAAGGTGTTGAGCACCCCTCCCGCACCACCGTTGTAGGCGGAGATCACCGCATAGCGGCGGGACTGGGGATCCTGGATATCCGCCAGATAGACGGTCTGCAGCAGGTGCAGGTAGGCGGTCCCCACATCGATGTTGTAGGCCGGATTGAACAGATCTTCCCTGGTCGGCTGGCCATCCTTGCCCTTGACCCTCACATAGACATCCCGCCCAGCGGTAGCCGGGATCACCTGCATCAGGCCATAGGCGTTGGCGTGGCTGACCGCATAGGGGTTGAAGCTGCTCTCGGTCTTGATCACCGCGTAGATGAGACTCTCGGCGACCCCGTACTTGCGGGAGGCGTCGCGGATGATGCTGGCGTATTTGTAGCCGCGCCTGTCTTCGTGGTTGGCCACCATGGGAATGTCGATGAAGAAGATGTTGCGGATCCCGAGGGTGCGCTTCTTCATCGCGTTGGCGATCAGATAGTCGGCATAACGCTCTGCACGCCAGCTGGAGCGGATCGCTTGTCCCTGGTTGTCCAGCACCTGGCCATAGAGGAAGGGCTCGCCACCTGGCATGATCTCACGGTCCGAATAGAGGTCGACCTCTGCCGGATCGTCCGGGGTCAGCAGGGTTTCGATGATGGCGCGACGCAGGTGGGCGCGGGGATCCAGACCCGAGACGGTCTCCACCATGATGTGACCGCTGGAGAAATCGATGTGGGCGCGGCTCTTGTACTGATCCGTGTATTTGACGTAGTCAAACTTGCCCGCGAACAGCGCCTCGCGCCCCCATATCTCGTTCACGTTATGGGAGAGCGCACTGATCATGTGTTCAAAACCGCGCACGTCCTTGCCGTTGACCAGATCATCATCGCCACTCCCGCTGGTCTGGGGTGTGGATGAACAGGCAGAGAGAAACAGCAGGGCGCACAGCAGCCCAAAAAAACGACCCATAAGATCCTCAAACCGGGCGGTGGGGCCGCCCGTCACTGACTGGCCTGAGCCAGGATTGGTGTCACCCTGCGGCATATTGACGACTCAGGGGGACGCTGGCCCTTTGACTCGATTCCCGCTCACTGGCTGGGAGGGGTGTAACCGTCGATCTGGACTTCACCCGCGTCGAACAGATAGCTGACCATCTCTTTTTCCAGCAACTGGCGGTGCTCGAGATTCATCATGTTCAGCTTCTTCTCGTTGATCAGCATGACCTGCTTCTTCTGCCACTCGGTCCAGGCTTCCTTGCTGATGTTGTCGAAGATCCGCTTGCCGAGTTCACCGGGGTAGAGTTGGAAATCGAGACCCGGCGCTTCTTTCTTCAGGCGCAGGCAAAATACGGTACGGCTCATGTTGACCTCTGTGGTTGCAAGTCTGGTTGTAAGTCCGGGTAGGCGAGCAGACGGGCCGTGGCCGCCGCCAATCCCACCTCGGCAGGATGGCGTAAGTTATACCAGAGTCGGGTATCCGCTTCCATGAGCAGGGGGGCGGGCGGAACAGCCATTTCGATCAGCAAAGGGCGGATATCGAGGTGGAAGTGGCTGAAAGTGTGACGAAATCCAGCGAGCTCCTGATAGGCGGCATCCTCCAGCCCCAACTCCCGCAGTCGTCCGGTCACCTCGGTGAGGGATTCCACCTGCGGGAAGCAGTAAAGCCCGCCCCAGATCCCTTGCGGCGGACGCTTCTCCAGCAGCAGCTGATCGCCGTGGCGGATGATAAGCATAATGCCGTTGCGTGCCGGAATGCTCTTCTTCGGCTTGCTGTGAGGGTAGGAGGTGGGGTTGCCCTGCGACAGCCCCTGGCAATCGGCCTGCACCGGGCAGCGCTCGCAGGCGGGCTTGCTGCGGGTGCAGACGGTGGCCCCCATGTCCATCATGGCCTGGTTGTACTGGGCCACCCCGACGCGCGGGGTGAGGCGGGTCGCCAGCTCCCAGAGATCGTGCTCGACCTGCTTCTGGCCCGGCCAGCCCGCCAGCGCCAGCCAGCGGGTGAGTACCCGCTTCACGTTGCCATCCAGGATGGCGTGGGGCTGGCCCAGAGAGAGGGAGAGCACGGCCCCGGCGGTGGAGCGACCGATGCCGGGCAGAGCCATCACCTCTTCCAGTTGTTCCGGAAAGAGGCCGCCGTGCAGATCGCGGATCTGCTGGGCAGCCTTGTGCAGGTTGCGGGCGCGCGCGTAGTAGCCAAGCCCGGTCCAGTGATGCAGCACCTCGTCGATGGGGGCGTTGGCCAGGGCCAGCACGTCGGGGAAGCGGGCCATGAACCGCTCGTAATAGGGGATGACAGTGGCAACCTGGGTCTGTTGCAGCATGATCTCGGAGACCCAGACCCGGTAGGGGGTTTTGTCCTGCTGCCAGGGCAGGGTCTTGCGGCCGTGGATCTGGTACCAGTCCAGAATGCGGGTGGCGAAGGTGGTGTTGTCTGAGTGGCTCACAGTGTGCTCATGTTCTGATGATAAGTCCGCCCGCCATCAGGAGGGCGATCCCCGACCCGGCGCATGGCAAAGGTCGAGTGTAGGTTATTGATTAAAAAGGGGAGCTCTCGGGCTCCCTCAGAATGGGCGGTGACCCTCCCGGGGGAGGGCCACCGGATGCCGGCAGATCAGCCGCGCCAGTCTTGCAGCGCCTTGAGGCTGGCATACTGGCCGCCGACCTGCAGGACGATGTAGTCCTGGGCGATGGCTGCCAGGATGACGCCGGGGGCGATTTCATTGCCCTCGCGCCACTCCCGTCCATTGAGCACGACGGCCCGCTTGGCCGGGTCGGAGGAGTAGTTGTGGGCACCATAGGTCAGGGACGGCACCTGCTGTTTCAGGGCCGGAGCCAGGGCGCCGAGGGGGATGGCACTGGTCTGGACCTGAGCCTGTGGCGCACTCTCTTCCACCAGCGGCGTGTTGTTGAGGGCGGCCATCAGCCGTTCTGCCAGACTCTGTCCCCCCTGGTTTGCGGTAGTCGCAGCCGGGGTTGCGGCAGGTCTTGGAGCGACCACGGGCTCCGGCAGGGGGGGCGGCAGCGGCCGGGTGATCATGGGCCTGGGTTCGACCCGCACGAAGGGGGGAGTCACCACTTCCTTCACTTCGACCTGCTGTTCCACGGGTTTGAGGTGATAGAGGTGCCAGCCATAGTTGGCGGCGGCGCCCATCACCAGGGCCAGGGGCACCAGGGCCCACCAGATCCAGCGGCGGTTGGGCTCCTCTTCCTGGCTCACGGGCAGACCCATGAGCGGCATATGGGGGGTGAACTGGGGCTGGTCGGCCCGGCGCAGGGCCTTGAGCAGGGTGGACATCAGGAGGCCTCCTCGACCATGGGGTCCGTCTCATCATCTGCCACGCTGTCGAGATCGACCGGCGTGCTGGCTCGCAGGGATTCATCCTCCAGCCTGGGCATGGGTTCGCCGGAGGCCACATTCAGCCGCAGCAGGGTGTTGCTGCCGGCGATGCCGTCCGGGGTCAGTCCCTGCTCGCGCTGGAACTGTTGCAGCTTGTTCTTGAGGGTGGCATCGAAGCGGCTCACCTTGCGATCGGGTTGCTGCATGGCGCGGCTAAGGGCGTTGTCCAGCCACTGCACCTGGGCAGCCCCGGCATTGCTCGCTATCAGGGGCACGTTGCCCTTGGGCATGCGCCAGAGCAGGGTGTAGCTGCCGCCCCAGGCGTCGGAGAGCCACTGCCTGTCCACCTGCCAGCTCTGGTTGCCGATGAGCAGGGAAGCCTTGTCCGCCCCCAGGCTGACCAGGGTGGCGTAATAGAGGCCGCCGGTCTCGTCGGTGAGACTGATGAGGGCCGGGTATTGCAGCGCCTGCAATTGCGCCAGGGAGGCTTCTCCCTCCTGGCAGCGCAGGCCCGCACGGGGGGCATTGTCGCAGGTTGCCTCCTCCAGCTCGGCCTGGTAGCCCCATACCTTGTAGAGATTCTGCATGGCGACGTCCGGCTCCAGCGCCTGATTGATGGCGCGGGTCAGCTGGGCCTGCTGCTCTGGCGTGTCATCCACCTTGACCGGTACCTCGACCTTGACCAGGGGGCGGGCTGGGAAGAATCCGAAGAATTGCCAGCCCCACCAGCCGGTGGCGACCAGCAGGGCGCCCACCAGGGCGACCGTGAGGCCGGATTGCCAGCTTCCCTCGTCGCGAATGCCGCTCACCTCATACGCGGACTGGCTGATGTCCCCGTGCACTATCTTGTGGCTGCCACGGGCGAAGGCGGCGATGAGGGCGCGGTCGCAGATGAGGTTGATGAGACGGGGAATGCCCCCTGAGAGGCGATGCAGGGTCTGGATGGCCCTGGGGGTGAAGATGGGCTGGACGCAGCCTGCCACCTGCAACCGGAAGCGGACATAGGCATCCACATCCTGGCGCGACAGCGGCAGCAGGTGATAGCGGGCGGTGATCCGTTGGGCCAGCTGGCGCAGCAGGGGCTGGCGCAGCATCTGTTGCAGCTCGGGCTGGCCGATGAGCACCACCTGCAGCAGTTTCTTCTCGTCTGTCTCCAGATTGGTGAGCAGTCGCAACTGCTCCAGCACGCCGGGCAGCAGGTGCTGGGCTTCATCCACCAGCACCACGCTGCGCTTGCCTGCCGCCAGATTCGCCAGCAGATGATCCCGGATAAGGTCGAACAATTGCTTGAGGCTGGCCTCTTCGCCGTAGGGCAACTGGAATTCGTCGCAGATGGCGGCCAGCAGATCCCGCTCGGTCAGAGAGGGATTGAGGATGTAGGCGATCTCGGTGTCAGCGGGCAATTGCTGCAGCAGGCAGCGGGAGACGGTGGTCTTTCCCGTACCCACTTCCCCGGTCAGCAGCACGAAGCCACCACCGTCCTGCAACCCGTAGTTGAGGTGGGCGAGGGCCTCCCCGTGACGCTCGCTCATATAGAGGTATTTGGGATTGGGCGAGATGGAGAACGGGGGCTCCGACAGACCGAAGAACTGTGTGTACATAAGGATCCATTCCATTGTTATGGGCGGCAGGTTAAAGCCTCCCAAAAGGGATGTCAAAGACCCGGATACCATAAGGGGAGCTGGCTCGAACCACGGGCTGACTCACCCGGGACGATGGCGGGAAGTGGCCGCCCGGCTGAGTGATGGCGAGCCCGGTGCGACGGGTGCACATCGTCTCTCTTGGCCAAAAGCGGTATCATCGGGGCAAGTTTATCGAGGGAGAGTGCGCGTGCAGATTTATCTGGTCGGAGGGGCGGTGCGGGATCGCCTGTTGGGACTGCCCCAGGGGGATCGGGATCACCTGGTGGTCGGCGCCACGGTGGAGCAGATGCTGGGTCTCGGATTCACCCAGGTGGGCCGAGACTTTCCGGTCTTTCTTCACCCCAAAACCCAGCAGGAGTACGCCCTGGCGCGCACCGAGCGCAAGCAGGGGCAGGGTTACACCGGCTTCGTCTGCCATGCCGCCCCCGAGGTGACGCTGGAGCAGGATCTGCTGCGCCGGGATCTCACCATCAACGCCATCGCCGAAGATGAGGACGGGCAACTGCACGATCCCTACGGCGGCGTGCAGGATCTGGAGGCGCGGTTGCTGCGCCATGTCTCGCCGGCCTTTGCCGAGGATCCTCTGCGCATCCTGCGGGTGGCGCGCTTCGCCGCCCGTTTCCATGCCCAGGGGTTCGTGGTGGCCCCCGAGACGCTGGGGCTGATGCGCGAGATGACGGAGGCTGGAGAGCTGGCCCATCTGACCCCGGAGCGGGTCTGGAAGGAGCTGGAAAAAGTGCTGCTGGGGTCGACACCCCAGATCTTCTTCGAGGTGCTGCGCGAATGCGGCGCACTCAAGGCGCTCTTCCCCGAGCTCGATGCCCTGTTCGGTGTGCCGGCCCCTGCCAGATGGCACCCGGAGATCGACACCGGCATCCATACCATGATGGTGCTGGCGCAGGCATGTCGTCTCTCCCCCGAATTGACCGTGCGCTTCGCGTCCCTCTGCCACGACTTTGGCAAGGGGCTGACTCCGCCCGCCTTCTGGCCGAGCCATCACGGCCATGGTCAGAAGGGGTTGCCGCTCATTCGGGATTTTTGCGAGCGCTTCCGGGTGCCGAACGAGTGTCGCGATCTGGCCCTGCTGGTGAGCGACCTGCACACCCATATCCACATTGCCTTCGAGCTCAAGCCCGCGACCCTGCTCAAGGTATTCGACAAGGCCGATGCCTGGCGCAGACCGGAGCGCTTTGCCCAGCTGCTCGATGCCTGTCGCGCCGACTTCCACGGTCGTACCGGCTTCGAAGAGAAGGTCTACAGTCAGCCGGACTATGTCGCCGAGGCCCTGGAGGCGGCGCAGGCTGTGCCGGTCAAGGAGATAGTGGCGGCCGGCTTCAAAGGGGAGGCAATCCGCGAGCAGCTTGCCAAGCGGCGGCTTGATGCCATCAGCCGGGTGCGCGACGAGTGGACCTTCATCGAGGAGTAAACGCCGCAGCCGATCGACGCTCAATCGACGGCGTAATATGGGCGAAGCATAAAAAAGCCCGGGTCAATGACCCGGGCTTTTTGTCGTGCGGCGTGGGCTGCTCAGGAGAAGCAGGCCTGCAGCACGTAGAAAATGGCGATGGCCAGGATGGCGCCCGCGGGCAGGGTGATGACCCAGGAGACCACGATGTTGCGCAGCACGCCCAGGTTCAGGGCCGCGATGCCCCGTGCCAGACCGACGCCCATGACGGCACCGACCAGGGTCTGGGTGGTGGAGATGGGCAGACCGGTGCCGGAGGCGATCACCACGGTGGCGGCGGTGGCCAGCTGGGCGGCGAAGCCACGGCTCGGGGTCAGGTGGGTGATGCCGGTGCCGACGGTCGCCATCACCTTCTCGCCCATGGTGGCCAGACCGATGACGATGCCGATGCCGCCAAGGGGCAGGATCCACCAGGCGATGTGGGAGCTGCCGCCGATCTCGCCGCCGGCCGCCACGATGGAGGCGACTGCAGAGAGCGGACCGATGGCGTTGGCCACGTCGTTGGAGCCATGGGCGAAGGCCATGGCGCAGGCGGTGATGATCATCAGGATGCCGAACACCTTCTCCACGTTGGCGAAGTGCATCTTGCTGTCATCTTTCGGGTTGTACTGCTGGCCGCGGATATAGATCCAGCCGGCAAACGCCACCGCGATGGAGATGGCGACGGAGAGCAGCGCGCCTTCGCCATTGCTCAGGTGCAGACCGACGTGGGTCAGCCCCTTCTTGATGGTGACCAGGCAGATGACCAGGGACGTCAGGAACATGTAGAAGGGGACATAGCGCTTGGCGTTGTCCAGGGGGTTGTCCGTGTTGAAGATGAGCTTCTGCACGCTGATGAACATGAAGTAGGCGATGATGCCCGAGATGGCCGGCGTGACTACCCAGGAGCCGACGATGCCGCCAAACTTGTTCCACTGTACCGCTTCCGGACCGATGCTCACCACGGCGAAGCCCACGATGGCGCCGATGATGGAGTGGGTGGTGGAGACGGGCCAGCCGAAATAGGAGGCCAGGATCAGCCACAGACCCGCAGCCAGCAGGGAGGCGATCATGCCGAGCACCAGCAGATCCGGCGTGTCGGCAAAGGCGTTGCTGTCGATGATGCCGCTGCGGATGGTGGCCGTCACTTCGCCACCGGCCAGATAGGCACCGGCAAATTCAAAGATCATGGCGATGATGATCGCCTGACGGATGGTCAGGGACTTGGTGCCGACCGATGTGCCCATGGCATTGGCGACGTCGTTCGCACCAATGCCCCAGGCCATCAAAAAGCCGAACAAGGCCGCCACGAGCACCAGGGTGGTGCCGTAATTCGCGATAATGTCCATTAGTAGTGTTTACCCAGTCAGTCGATTACGAACGAGCCAGCATCAATTCCAGACGGGCGCCAACGCGCTCTGCCTGATCAGCCAGGTCACCTACCCATTCGAGGATCTTGTAGAGGAACATAACGTCGATCGGATTGTATTTGTGCTCAACGGCTTGCAGCTGTTGGCGCAGCCCGATCTGCATGGTGTCAGTATCGTCCTCGATGAGATCCAGCTGGTGGATCATCTCGGCAACCATTTCAACTTCACGTCCTTTAAAGCCGGTTTCGAGCAGCTCATCGAGTTCTCCGATGGCTTTTTCGGCTTGGGCGGTCGCATCGATACAGCGTTTGAGATAGGCCATGAAATCGGCGCGCATCTCGGTGGGGAATTCCATCTTGCGGCCAAGCATGCGACCGGAAATATCCTTGGCACGGTTGGCAATCTTGTCCTGCTGGGTCAAGAGCTCCAGCAGATCGGTACGGGCGACCGGCAGGAACAGGCCGCGGGGGAGTTTCAAGCGGATTTCGCGCTTGAGGATGTCCGCTTCTTTTTCCAGCTGGGCGATCTGTTGCCGGATCTTCTCGGCATCTTCCCAGCGGTCTTCGGCAACGGCATCAAAGAAGGGAATGAGCTGTTCGCAGCACACGTGAACCTTGACGATATGCTTCTGCAGCGGCTTGATGGGGGACTTGGCAAAAAGACCCAAAATAGTATTTACTGGCATGGCCAAACCTGTGTCGGTGAAAAAACACTCGATACGATTTTATGAGGGGCGCATGGTAACCGAACTGTGCCATCAATAAAACCGTGAATTAATCGTGAACTGTCGTTGGCATTATATCCTCGCGACCCTGAACATGCCCCCCAAAGTTGCCCGCCAGCCCGGAATGACTATGCAAACTGAGATCGAGATAAAGTTTTTCGTCACCAGCAATATTCAAGAATCCCTCTCCAACATTCTGAATTCACTAGAGATTATCTCTTCCAATCAAGCCGCTCTTGGCAACGTCTATTTCGACACGCCCGATCTGGGTTTGCGTGGGCTCGACATGGGGTTGCGTATTCGTCGCAGCGATGATTTTTCCGAGCAGACCATCAAGTGCCGGGGGCAGGTCGTGGGCGGATTGCACGCCAGACCCGAGTACAACGCCCCGGTGGAGGGCTCCATTCCGACCCTGTCTGCCTTTCCTGCCGATATCTGGCCGAGTCTGGTGGTGCGCGATGAACTCCAGAGCCGTCTGGTGGCCCAGTTCAGCACCGATTTCCTGCGCCGCCACTGGCTGATCGCATTCGGAGATGCCGAGATCGAGCTGGCCTGGGATCAGGGGGAGATTGTCGGTGCCCTGGGGCGAACCGGGATCGACGAGCTGGAGCTGGAGCTGAAATCCGGCGATGCCCGCGCCCTGTTCACCCTGGCGAGCAAGCTGGCGGCGCTGGGAGGATTGCGGCTGGGTGCCCAGTCCAAGGCGCAGCGCGGATACAGGCTGGCTGGGCTTGGCAAGCCACTGGCCGTGCAGCCCCTGCAAGGGATTGAGGGCAAAGATCAGAAGACCAGCATTACCCTGGGTATGCAGCACTGGCAGTATCATGAGCAGCTCTGGCTCGAGAGTGGCGATGCTGGCGAACAACAACGGGCGCTGCATGCCCTGCTCGAGGGGGTATCCCTGGTTGCCGAGGCAGCAGGCACGCTGACGGTGCCCCCCTCCTGGCTGGCCGACCTGCAGGCGCAACAGCGTCTGATGATGCAGGTGGCCGGGGATCGTGCATCACTGCATGCCCTGTTCCACCATGCCGACCTGGTGGGCCTGCAGCTGTCCATCGCGGCCTGGCTGCATCTGGGGGAGTGAATCTTAAGTGGTGCAGAGCGCAAAAAGGTGAGCCCGGGCTCACCTTTTTTATGGCAGTTGCACCTTGAACGGCGCTATCAGTTCACCACGGCCACGTTGATGGTGCCGTTGCCCTGGGTCATGCGGACCCGGGCGCCAGGCACAAAGGTGGGGCTGGCCTTTTGTACCACCACGATGGATTCGCCGTTCTCTTTCTTGATCTCGAGCTCGACCCCGTCAACCTGGTTGAGTTTGTCCCCTGCCGCCTTGCCGGCCGCCGCACCCGCGATGGCGCCACCGGCCGCCGCGATGTCACTGCCACGACCGCCGCCTATGGTGCTGCCGAGCAGGCCGCCGACCACGGCACCGCCAATGGTGCCGATCAGGGAGTTCTCATCGGCCTGGATCTTGACCGGGCGGGTGGAGAGGATGGTGCCATAGCTGACGGTCTGTACCTGCTTGGCGCGATCCTTGGTGTAGACATCGCCGGAGTAGACGTCGCTGTTGGCACAGCCGGTGATGGCGGTGGTGGCCGCCAGCAGGGTGACGAGAGCAATACGTTTGAACATGATGGGCCTCCTGGGCGGGCATCGGATTAATCTGGTGATGAATTGCACTTTACGCCAACCAGATTGCGCATTAAACCCGCAAAGTGTAACCAATTATGTGGCCGGAAGGCTCCCGTGCCAGTGACGGATGGTCAGGTCAGGGCTTTTTCCAGCAGCAGGCGATCCTCGCCCGGCCCGAAGTAGCCTCTCTCTTCTGCCAACTGCTGATAACCCAGCCTGAAGTAGAGGCGCTGGGCCGGATTGGCGGGATCAACGGTCAGTCTGACCCGCTCAACTTCCAGTTTCAGCAGTCCCTGCTCCACCTGCAACATCATTTGCTCGGCCAGGCCGAAGCCGCGCGCTTCGGGACGCACCGCGAGGGAGAGCAGCCAGCCCTGCGACCGATCCTGACCAAGCCCCCCCAGGGCATAGCCCAGCAGCCGGTCTTCCCGCTCCGCGACGACCAGCAGTTCGGGCCACAGATCCATGGCCTGGCGAAAGAAGAAACCGGGGTAGACATCCTCGCCGAAGACATCGGCATCTATCTGCCAGATGGCGTGCATGTCGGCGTGGGTGGCAAGGCGCAATACGGGGGACGAGTGCATCGGGGCTCCTCTCATCGGGTCTCTGCTGCGGGGCAGCCAAAAAGGAGGCACAGGGTAGAAGGGGCGGGGAGTCGATGCAAGGGGGCATTTGTGGCATGCCGCGGATAAAGAAACAGGGCCCGGAGGCCCTGTGTCATCAGAGGAGGCTGGTCGCCTGCTCCAGCCAGGCGAGATCCTCGCCCTCCAGCAGCGGGCTCAGACGGCGGTAGACCTCCGCATGGTATTCGTTGATCCAGCGGAACTCCGCCGGGCTCAGCAGGCTGCGATCGATGAGGCGGATGTCGAACGGCACATAGGTCAGTCGCTCGAAGCCCAGCATCGTCAGCTCGCCACGGGCCTCCTGTTCGGTCACCACCACCAGGTTTTCACAGCGGATGCCGAAGGCATCTTCCCGGTAGTAGCCCGGCTCGTTGGAGAGCACCATGCCCGGCTGCAGGGCCACCAGGCTGCCCTTGGGGGCGATGCGCTGCGGGCCTTCGTGCACGCTGAGGAAGTGGCCGACCCCGTGGCCGGTGCCATGGTCGTAGTTGTAGCCGGCTTGCCACAGGGGCATGCGGGCCAGCACGTCGAGCTGGATGCCGGCAGTGCCGCGGGGGAAGCGGGCCTGATCCAGGGCAATATGACCTTGCAGCACCCGGGTAAACATGGCCCTGTGCTCGTCGGTCACCTCACCCACCTTGACGGTGCGGGTGATGTCGGTGGTGCCGTCCAGGTACTGGGCGCCGGAGTCCACCAGATAGATGCTGTCCTGGCCGAAGGCCCGCGGGGTACCGTTGGTGTGGCGGTAGTGGCACATGGCTGCGTTGGGGCCGAGTGCCGAGATGGTGTCGAAGCTCGGCTCCACATAGTGCTCCTGCTCGTGGCGGAAGGCTTCCAGCTGGTCGGCCAGGGTGCCTTCGTCCACACCGTCGAACTCGCCGCTGGCGATCAGGCGATCCAGCCAGGCCAGGAAGCGGGTGACGGCAACGCCGTCGCGCAGGTGGGCGGCACGCATGCCGGCCAGCTCCACGGGGTTCTTGCACGCCTTGGGCAGCATGGTGGGATCCTGGCCGGCCACCAGAATGGCGCCTGCCTCTTCCATCACGAGCTGGGTCCAGGCGTTGGCGGTGTTGGGGTCGGCCAGCACCTTCTGCTGATCCTCGCCGATGCGCTGCAACACGTCACCCAGCTTGTCGATGGGGTAGACGGAGACATCCTGCCCCACGTGCTGGCTGAAGGCGAAGCAGTCGATCTTGTCGGTATCGACGAAGAAATCCATGGTGGTGTTGGCGTAGAGTACCGCAAAGCCCAGCACCACCGGCAGGCGTTCCACGTCGCGACCACGCAGGTTGAGCAGCCAGTTGATGGGCTCGGCCTGGGTCAGCAGCACCGCATCCAGCCCGCGCTTGCGCAGATCGCTGGCCAGCATTTCGCGCTTGGCCTGGCTGGACTGGCCCGCCAGCTCCTCGCTGTAGAGGATGACAGGGCTCTTGGTCGGGGCGGGACGATCGCTCCAGTGCAGATCGATGGGGTTCTCGTCGATGCGCACCAGCTCGATGCCGTGATCGGCCAGTACGGCGTTGGCGTTCTGATACCAGGCCAGGCTGTGCAGGCGGGCATCGAAACCGACCCGGGAGCCTGAGGGCAACTGCTCCGCCAGCCACTGCACGTGGGGGTCTTCATTGAGGTGGAGAAACTCGAACAGCTCGGCCGGCGCCTGCATGCGCGCCTGCACGGTATAACGACCGTCGATGAACAGGGCCGCCCGATGCGCCATGATGATGGCGAGCCCGGCGGAGCCGTTGAAACCCGTGATCCAGTCCAGCCGCTCGGCATAGGCGGGAATGTACTCCCCCAGATGCTCGTCGTCGTGGGGAACGATGAAGGCGTCCAGCTCCAGCGTGGCCAGTGTGGCCCTGACCTGGGCGACGCGGGTTTCAATAATCTCGAAATGGTTCATGTCGTTATTGCCAGCTTGTGGTGATGTGAGTGTTCATTGATGGTGGCCGCCTGCCAGGATCTGTCTGATCGACTGGCCTGCCGCCTCGATGTGTTGCTTGAGCAGTACCACTGCTTCGTGCTTGCGCCGGGCGCGGCACAGTTCAAGGAGTCGGGCGTGCTCCCGCTCGGCCTTGTCCACGCCGCCCTGGGCGAACAGCAGTTCGAAACGCACATAGCGGTCGCAGCTCAGATTGATCTGGGCGATCAGTTCCAGTGCCTGGGGGCGATTGGCTGCCTGGTAGAGGGTGGCGTGAAAGCGGTGATTCAACTCGGCCCAGTGTTCGATCTGGGTGCCAGACTCCAGCGCCAGATCAAACTGGGCGAGGATGGCTTGCGCCTGGGCGAAGGTCTCCTCCGTCATCAGGTCGACGGCGTGGAACAGGGTATCGGCTTCGAGCAGTGCCCGCAAATAAAAGAGCTCCTCGATGGCCGAGGCATCCAGCATGGTCACCACGGCGCCGCGATGGGCCTCGAACTTCACCAGCCCCTGGGCTTCCAGTTGCATCAGGGCTTCTCGCACCGGGATGCGGCTCACCGCCAGCTCCTTGGCGATGGCGTCCTGGCGCAGGGGGGCGCCCGCTGCAAACTCGCCACGCAATATCCGGCCACGGAGGTTCTCCATCACCATCTGGGTTCGGGTCTTGTAAGGTGGGGTCATGCTGGGGTCACGGGCAGGTTGCAAAATTGTATATTGTATAAAGTTTGGCTGAATCTAACGCGCAAGGGCCGTCAAGGCAAGGCTTGGCGGGAGCCATATGCCGCGCATCGGCCAAAAAAATACCGGCCAGCAGGGCTGACCGGTACGGGATTGTGAGACGCGAGGCGCGTTTCTTACAACTGCGGGCCCGCCGCGACCAGGCGTTTGCCTTCGTCGTTGTCGGTGAAGCGCTCGAAGTTCTTGATGAAGCGCCCGGCCAGATCGGCCGCCTTGGCATCCCACTCGGCCTGGTCGGCGTAAGTGTCTCGCGGATCTAGGATGGCGGGGTTGACGCCCGGCAGCTCGGTCGGCACTTCCAGGTTGAACACCGGCAGTACCTTGGTCGACGCCTTCTCGATGGAACCATCCAGGATGGCGTCGATGATGCCACGGGTATCCTTGATGGAGATCCGCTTGCCGGTGCCGTTCCAGCCGGTGTTGACCAGATAGGCTTCAGCCCCTGCCGCTTCCATCCGTTTCACCAGCTCCTGGCCGTACTTGGTCGGGTGCAGGCTGAGGAAAGCCGCGCCGAAGCAGGAGGAGAAGGTCGGGGTCGGCTCTGTGATGCCGCGCTCGGTACCGGCCAGCTTGGCGGTAAAGCCGGACAGGAAGTGGTACTTGGTCTGCTCCTTGGTCAGCTTAGCGACCGGGGGCAGCACACCGAAGGCGTCTGCGGTCAGGAAGATCACCTTGGTGGCGTGACCCGCCTTGGAGACCGGCTTGACGATGTTGTCGATGTGATAGATGGGGTAGGAGACCCGGGTATTCTCGGTGCGGGAACCGTCGTCGAAGTCGATGGTGCCATCGGCGGCCACGGTCACGTTCTCCAGCAGCGCATCGCGGCGGATGGCGTGGTAGATGTCCGGCTCGGCCTCTTCGGAGAGCTTGATGGTCTTGGCGTAGCAGCCCCCTTCGAAGTTGAACACGCCGTGATCATCCCAGCCGTGCTCGTCATCGCCGATCAGCTGACGCTTGGGATCGGTGGAGAGGGTGGTTTTGCCGGTGCCGGAGAGGCCGAAGAAGATGGCCACGTCCCCATCCTTGCCCACGTTGGCGGAGCAGTGCATGGAGGCGATGCCGCGCAGGGGAAGGAAGTAGTTCATCATGGAGAACATGCCCTTCTTCATCTCGCCACCGTACCAGGTGCCGCCGATGAGTTGCATCTTCTCGGTCATGTTGAAGGCGACGAAGTTCTCGGAGTTGAGACCTTGCTCCTTCCAGTTCGGGTTGGTGCACTTGGCACCGTTCATCACCACGAAGTCCGGTTTGAAGGTCTTCAGCTCCTCTTCGCTCGGGCGGATGAACATGTTCTTCACGAAGTGCGCCTGCCAGGCCACCTCGGTGATGATGCGCACCGCCAGGCGGGTGTCCGGGTTGGCGCCGCAGAAGCCGTCCACCACGAACAGACGCTTGCCGGACAGCTGTTTGGTGACCAGCCCTTTCAGATGTGACCACACTTCCGGGGTAATCGCCTTGTTATCGTTTTTACCCTGGTCAGACCACCACACAGTATCCTGGGTAGTGGCATCTTTGACGATATATTTATCTTTAGGGGAGCGGCCGGTGAAGATGCCGGTGTTGACGTTGACGGCGCCAAGCTCGGTGACGACGCCACGTTCGAAGCCCTCAAGGTCTGAGCGGGTCTCTTCAGCGAAAAGCTGCTCATAGGAGGGGTTGCGAACGATTTCCTGGCTGTTTTTGATACCGTATTGGTCCAGCTTCAGTTGTTGGGCCAGGGTGGGTTCTACCACGATTGTCATTGTATTCTCCTGGGTTCAGAGGTGTGTAGGGTTCTATCTGACGTTCATGCTACCACCTAGGTGGTAGTTTTTAGCGATCGCCATCAAACTTTATAAAATAGGGTATTTTTTTGTTATTTAAGTTAAAGGCGGGTTTTGCCCGCCTTTGATTAGTGTAACTGGTTTGCATCATTACCGGGAGCCCTGCTGAACAGGGTTTCGATGTCTATCCCGTCGAATTCGTAGTGGGCGCCGCAGTAATCGCAGTGCATGTCGATCTTGCCGAGCTCCTGCACCATGGATACCGCTTCCTCCTTGTCTATCTGCAGCAAGGCCCCTTCGCAACGGGCGCGGGAGCAGGTGCAGCGGAACTCGATGGCCTGGGGATCGAACACCCGTACCTTGTCCTGGTGGTAGAGGCGGTAGAGGATCTCTTCCGCGTCCAGACCGAACAGCTCCACGTCCTTGATGGTGGTGGTGAGCTGGACCAGGTGGTCGAAATCTTCGCTGTGATCCTCGCTCTGGGCCGGCAGCTCCTGCAGCAAGATGCCCGCCGCACGGGGCTCGCCCTCGTGGTGGCCGGTGCGGATCCAGAGGCGGGTGGCCAGTTGTTCGGACTGGGCGAAGTAGTGCTCCAGACAGGCCGCCAGGGTGTCGGCCTCCAGGGCGATGATGCCCTGATAGCGCTCTCCCTGATCCGGAGTGATGGTGATGACCAGATGGCCGTTGCCGATCAGGCTTTGCAGCTTGCCGTCCGTCGGCAATTCCCCTTCATAGCGTGCCACGCCGCGCAATTGCTGGTTGTTGTCGCCGTTGATGACGGCCAGACGCACCGGACCGTCCCCCTGCAGCTGCACCGTGATGGAGCCTTCGAACTTGAGGGTGGCGGTCAGCAGGCTGGTGGCAACCAGCAGCTCGCCCAGCAGGTGCTGCACCTGTACCGGGTAGTTCTGGGCGTCGATGATGTGGCGGTAGGTACGATCCAGCTGGACCAGCTCCCCACGCACTTCGTACTCTTCGAACAGATAGCGATACAGGAGGTCTTGGTTACTCATCATGGTTTCCTAGGATGTTCTTGGGGAAAAATAAACACATTGTTAAACAGGTGGTTAGGAACTAATTCCTCCACCTGTCGTCATAACGGGGCCACAGACGCGGATTAGGATTGCTTGACCCGGATAAGCTGGCGTCGCTCCTGCTTGTCGGGTCGGCGCTCCGGGCTTGGGGCAAACTGGCTGTTGAAGCGGCGGGCTTCGCTGTTTTCGGCCCGTTTCTTCAGGCTGGCCTCTGTCTCTTCATAGAGTTGCTGGGCCAGCGGGGCGGATTTGCGCTGCTCGCTCACCTCGAGCACCCGCACCTCCCGCTCGTCCTGGCCTTGCCAGAATCGCACCAGGGCGCCGACCTCGACCGCCTTGCCCGGCTTGGTGCGCTGGCCGTTGTAGTGCACCTTGCCGCCGTCGATCTGATCCCGCGCCAGACTGCGGGTCTTGTAAAAGCGGGCGGCCCACAGCCACTTGTCGAGACGGACCTGAGTGCTGCTTTGTGCTGGATTCGACATGGATCGGCTCCGGGATGGCTGAAAAGGTGCCTGATTATACCAGAGGCGGGCCCCGGGATAGAAACAGGGGGCATCCGGGTGTGACGGAAACTGAATTTTCACCCCTTGGTCCCATCCGGTCGGTTGTCTCTGGGTCCATTGCCGTACACAATAGCCAACCGACTTGGATGCCAGACAATTTTGAGAAAGATGACGCTACCGTTCAGGGATGATTTGTTGACTTCCCTTCTGGCTCGCTGCAAGGCCATGCCACTCTCCCGTTTCAGCCAGCCCCTGTTCTGGCTTCTGCTGCTGTTGCTGGCCCAGCAGTGTGCCGTGCTCACCTGGCGCCTGTACGAACTGGCCCAGCCCGCTCCCCTGACCCCCTGGCAACCCTCGGTCACCTCGGTGCAGGGGAGTGGCGGCGATCGCCTCGATCTTGGCAACCTCAGCCGCCTCTCTCTCTTTGGCAAGGAGCTGCAACCCCAGGCGGACAAGGCGGCAGAGACGGTGGCGGCGGATGCCCCGAAAACCCAGCTCAACGCCCAGCTCAACGGGGTGCTGGCAAGCTCGGATCCCGCCAAGTCCATCGCCATCATCGCCCACAACGGGACACAGAACTCTTACGGCATCGGAGACTACATCGACGGTACCCAGGCCAGGATACGCCAGGTGTTTGCCGATCGGGTCATCATCGCCCGGGACGGCCGTGACGAGACCCTGATGCTGGACGGGGAAGAGTATGGCAAGCCCCTGCCCAAACCGGCCCGCCAGGAGGGACTCTCCTCCGTGCGCAGCGAACTGCTGGGCAACCCGGGCAAGATCACCGATTACCTCAATATTTCTCCGGTCCGGGTGGACGGTCGCATGACCGGCTATCGCCTCAACCCGGGTCGCAATCCGGAACTGTTCAATCAACTCGGACTGGTCGCCAACGATCTGGCGGTCAGCATCAACGGCCTGGATCTGCGTGACAACGCCCAGGCCATGCAGGCGATGCAGCAGGTGGCGGGCGCCACGGAAATGACCGTCACCGTCGAGCGGCAAGGACAGCTCTACGACGTCTATGTCGGCTTGTCAGAATAATGAATTGGAGTAGCACCAAGAATGACAAATAAAGGGAAGGGCTGGCGTCTGGCCACCATGGCGGCAGCCTTGATGATGGCCGGTTCTGCCTGGGCCACCGAGTATTCCGCCAGTTTCAAGAACGCCGACATCGAGGAGTTCATCAACACGGTCGGCAAGAACCTGAACAAAACCATCATCATAGAGCCATCGGTACGCGGCAAGATCAACGTGCGCAGCTATGACCTGCTCAACGAGGATCAGTACTACCAGTTCTTCCTGAGCGTGCTCGACGTTTACGGCTTTGCCGTGGTGCCCATGAACAACGGCGTGCTCAAGGTAGTGCGCTCCAAGGATGCCAAGACCTCGGCCATCCCCGTGGTGGATGACACCAACCCCGGCGTGGGTGACGAGATGGTGACCCGGGTGGTACCGGTGCGCAATGTCTCGGTCCGTGAACTGGCCCCCCTGCTGCGTCAGCTCAACGACAACGCCGGCGGCGGCAACGTGGTCCACTACGAGCCCTCCAACGTGCTGCTCATCACCGGCCGCGCCGCCGTGGTCAACCGCCTGGTGGAGGTGGTTCGCCGGGTGGACAAGGCGGGGGATCAGGACATGGACGTCATCAAGCTCAAGTTCGCCTCCGCCGGCGAGATGGTGCGGCTGGTGACCAACCTCAACAAGGATGGCAGCAATCAGGGGGCCAACGCCTCGCTGCTGCTCTCCCCCAAGGTGGTGGCCGACGAGCGCACCAACTCCGTGGTCATCAGCGGCGAGCCCAAGGCCCGTGCCCGCATCATCCAGATGGTGCGCCAGCTCGACCGGGATCTGCAGAGCCAGGGCAACACCCGGGTCTTCTACCTGAAATATGGCAAGGCCAAGGATCTGGTGGACGTCCTCAAGGGGGTCAGCTCCAGCATCGCCGCCGACAAGAAGGGCGGGGCGGCTGCCACGGCCACGGGCGGCGCCAGCATCGGCGGCGGCCAGCTCGCCATCTCCGCCGACGAGACCACCAATGCCCTGGTGATCACCGCCCAGCCGGACGTGATGGCCGAGCTGGAGCAGGTCATCGCCAAGCTCGACATTCGCCGTGCCCAGGTGCTGGTGGAGGCCATCATCGTCGAGATATCGGATGGTGACGGCATGAACCTCGGGGTGCAGTGGGCCAACACCAATGGCGGCGGCACCCAGTTCACCGACACCGGTCTGCCCATCGGCTCCCTGGCCATCGCCGCCAAGGATTACAAAGACAACGGCAACACCGACGGCCTGTCATCCCTGGCGGGCAGCTTCAGCGGCATGGCGGCAGGCTTCTATCACGGAGACTGGGCGGCGCTGGTGACGGCGCTCTCCACCAACAGCAAGAACGACATCCTCTCCACCCCGAGCATCGTCACCATGGACAACAAGGAGGCCTCCTTCAACGTCGGTCAGGAAGTGCCGGTGCAGAGCGGCTCCCAGAGCTCCACCACCAGCGATCAGGTGTTCAACACCATAGAGCGCAAGACGGTGGGGACCAAGCTGGTGGTGACGCCCCAGATCAACGAAGGAGATTCCGTACTGCTCAACATCGAGCAGGAGGTCTCCAGCGTGGCACAGAAGCAGGCGACCGGGACCGCCAACCTGGGCCCCACCTTCGATACCCGTACCGTGAAGAACGCCGTGCTGGTCAAGAGCGGCGAGACAGTGGTGCTGGGCGGCCTGATGGACGAACAGACCCAGGAGCAAATCTCCAAGGTGCCCCTGCTCGGGGACATTCCGGTGCTGGGCTACCTGTTCCGTTCCTCCAAGACCTCCACCGCCAAGCGCAACCTGATGGTCTTCATCCGCCCGACCATATTGCGTGACGCCAATGTCTACTCCGGGGTCTCCAGCAACAAGTACACCCTGTTCAGGGCCGAACAGCTGAGCCGGGCTGCGGAAGAGGGCTATGCCACCTCGCCGGCTCGCCAGGTGCTGCCCGCCTATGGCCAGGACGTGATGATGTCCCCCGAGGTGCAGCAGCAGATCCAGAGAATGCAGGCCCAGCAGCAGGCGACTGCCACCGGCGTGCGCGCCCAGGTGCAGGAGCAGCCCTTCGTGCAGAGCAAGCCCTGATGGCCGCCTACCAGCTCGATGGCAGCGAGCTGCCGGCTCCCCTGCCGGAACTGCCGTTCGCGTTTGCCCGCAACTTCGGGGCCATCCTGACCGAGCGCCAGGGTGCCCCGGTGCTGCTCTGTCGTCAGGGGATCTCCCCCCAGACCCTGCTGGAGGTGCGGCGGGTGGCGGGCTGTGCCTTCGCGGTGGAGCAGCTTGGCAACGACGAGTTCGAGACGCTCCTGATGGCCCACTATCAGCGTGACTCCTCCGAGGCGCGTCAGCTGATGGAGGATCTCGGCAACGAGATGGACTTCTTTGCCCTGGCCGAAGAGCTGCCCCAGAGCGAGGATCTGCTGGATGCCGACGACGACGCCCCCATCATTCGCCTCATCAATGCCATGTTGAGCGAGGCGATAAAAGAAGAGGCGTCCGACATCCACATCGAGACCTTCGAGCGGGCCCTGGTGATCCGTTTTCGCATCGATGGGGTGCTGCGGGAGATCCTGCGCCCCCATCGCAAGCTCGCCTCCTTGCTGGTGTCGCGCATCAAGGTCATGTCGCGCATGGACATCGCCGAGAAGCGGGTGCCCCAGGATGGCCGCATCTCACTGCGCATCGGTGGCCGCGCCGTGGACGTGCGGGTCTCCACCATGCCCTCCAGCTACGGCGAACGGGTGGTATTGCGACTGCTCGACAAGAACAACGTGCGCCTCGAGCTCAAGCAGCTCGGCATGACGCTGGCCAACCGCAACATCATCAGCGAACTCATTCGCAAGCCCCACGGCATCATCCTGGTGACGGGCCCGACCGGTTCGGGCAAGTCCACCACCCTTTATGCGGCCCTCTCGGAGATCAACTCCCGGGATCGCAACATCCTGACCGTCGAAGACCCCATCGAATATGACCTCGAAGGGGTGGGCCAGACCCAGGTCAACAGCAAGGTGGACATGACCTTCGCCCGGGGCCTGCGCGCCATTCTGCGCCAGGATCCGGACGTGGTGATGGTGGGGGAAATCCGTGACCTCGAGACCGCCCAGATCGCGGTTCAGGCATCCCTCACCGGTCACCTGGTGATGTCGACCCTGCACACCAACACCGCCATCGGCGCCATCACCCGAATGCGGGACATGGGGATCGAGCCCTTCCTGCTCTCCTCGTCGCTCCTGGCGGTACTGGCCCAGCGGCTGGTGCGCACTCTCTGCCCGGATTGCCGCGCACCGCACCCTGTCACCGAGCAGGAGCGTGTTGCCATGGGCATCGAGCTTGCGCCGGATCAGCAGATCTGGCGTCCGGTGGGCTGCGAGCAGTGCAACCACACCGGCTATCGCGGCCGGACCGGCATCCACGAGCTGGTGGTGGTGGACGAGGCAGTGCGCGAGGCGATCCACAGCGCCAGCGGCGAGCTCGCCATCGAGCGGCTGATCCGGGGTCACACCCCCAGCATCCGCCGCGACGGCATCGACAAGGTGCTCAAGGGGCAGACCAGCCTCGAAGAGGTGCTGCGCGTGACCCGGGAAGACTGAGATGGCAGCATTTGAATACAAGGCCCTCGACGGCAAGGGGCGCAACAAGAGCGGCGTGCTGGAAGGGGATTCCGCCCGCCAGGTGCGCCAGCTGCTGCGCGAGCAGGGGCTGACCCCCCTCGAGGTGAACGAGACCACCGAGAAGGCCAAGCGGGAGGCGAACCGCTTCGTGCTGTTTCGCCGTGGTGCCTCCACCGCAGAACTGGCCCTCATCACCCGCCAGCTGGCGACCCTGGTGGGGGCCGGTCTCACCATCGAAGAGGCCCTCAAGGCGGTCGCCGAGCAGTGCGAGAAGGCCCACCTGCGCAGCCTGGTGGCGACGGTGCGCAGCAAGGTGGTGGAGGGGTATTCCCTGGCCGACTCGCTGGGGGCCTTCCCCCATGTGTTCGACCAGCTGTTCCGCTCCATGGTGGCGGCCGGCGAGAAGTCCGGTCACCTGGAGAAGGTGCTCAACCGTCTCGCCGATTACACCGAGCAGCGCCAGCACATGCGCACCAAGCTGCTGCAGGCGATGATCTATCCCATCGTCCTCACCCTGGTGGCGGTGGGGGTCATCTCCATACTGCTCACCGCCGTGGTGCCCAAGGTGGTGGCCCAGTTCGAACACATGGGCCAGCAACTGCCGGGCACCACCCGTTTCCTCATCGGCACCAGCGAGCTGTTGCAGCACTACGGCCTCTGGTTCTTGCTGCTCCTTGGCATTGGCGGCCTGATCTGGCGCTGGTGGCTGACCGACGACAAGCGCCGCCGTCGCTGGCACCAGGTGATACTGCGCCTGCCGGTGATCGGTCGGGTCAGCCGTGGTCTCAACACCGCCCGCTTTGCCCGCACCCTGAGCATCCTCAACGCCAGCGCCGTCCCCCTGCTGGAGGGAATGAAGATCGCCGGCGAAGTGCTCTCCAACGACTATGCCCGCATGCGCATCGGTGAGGCCACCGAGCGGGTGCGGGAGGGGACCAGCCTGCGCAAGTCGCTGGATGAAACCAGAATTTTTCCGCCCATGATGCTGCACATGATCGCCTCGGGCGAGCAGAGCGGCGAGCTCGACAGCATGCTGGAGCGGGCGGCGGACAACCAGGACAGGGAGTTCGAAACCCAGGTGAACATCGCCCTCGGGGTGTTCGAGCCCATGCTGGTGGTCTCCATGGCCGGGGTGGTGCTGTTTATCGTGATGTCGATCCTGCAGCCGATCCTGGAGCTCAACAACATGGTGAATCTGTGAGGGTCGGGTGCCCGAATAGGCTTCGCCATTCGAACCTGCAAATTCAATCGAACGATCGTGGTTTAACAGTTAATCGTTGATGGCTCATGCCATCTCATTTCGTTAGGGAGTCAGTCATGCAAAAGCGTCGTCAATCGGGTTTTACCCTGCTGGAAGTGATGGTGGTCATCGTGATCCTGGGGATCCTGGCCAGCCTGGTGGTGCCCAACCTGATGGGCAACAAGGAGAAGGCGGATCAGCAAAAAGCGGTCTCCGACATAGTGGCGCTGGAAAACGCCCTCGACATGTACAAGCTGGACAACAACCGCTACCCGACCACCGAGCAGGGGCTGGATGCCCTGGTCAACAAGCCGACCGCATCCCCTGAGCCGCGCAGCTACCGTGAAGGGGGCTACATCAAGCGCCTGCCGCAGGATCCCTGGGGCAACCAGTACCAGCTGCTGAGCCCGGGCCAGTTCGGCAAGATCGACATCTTCTCCATGGGGATGGACAGCGAAGCCGGGACCGATGACGACATCGGCAACTGGAACCTGAAGGACTTCCAATAAGTGATTCCGCCGCGTCGTGCTCACTGCGCCACCCCGGGGCTGCCTGAATGAAGGTGGCCTCTTCGGCCCGTCACCAGGCCGGTTTTACCCTGCTGGAGGTGTTGCTGGTCGCCATGTTGATGGGACTGGTGGCGACCGCCGTCACCCTCAGCATGGGGGGCGCCAGGGGGGATCGGGAGCTCGACAAGCAGGCGCGCCGCTTCATGGCGACCCTGCAGCAGGCCCAGGAGTATTCGGTGATGGATGGCAGGCTGCTGGGGCTGCGGGTCGAGGAGAACGGCTGGCAGTTTATGTCCCGGGATCCCAAGGATCGCAAGTGGCGCGCCCTGACCGGTGACAAGTTGCTGGGGCCGGTGACGTTGCCGGAGGGGATGACCCTGGCGGTGGAGCTGGAAGGTTTCAACTGGCGTACTGCGTCGGACGAACGCCAGGAGCAGGGTCGGGACGAGCGCGAGCGGACACCCCAGATCCTGGTCTTTCCGGGGGGAGAGCTCTCTCCCTTCGTGCTGACCCTGAGCCAGCAGGACGAGGATCTGCACTACCTGCGCACCGTCAGGGGGGACGAGTTCGGTCGTCTCTCCCTGTTGCAGGATGAAGAGGAAGAAGAGTGAGGAGCGCCAGGCCCGCAGGGGGCGCTCTAGCGCGTCGCACCGCTCTGTCGGGCGGCCCCGCCCGGGTGCGCGGCATGACGCTGCTGGAGGTCATGGTGGCCCTGGCGGTGTTTGCCATCGCCGGGCTGGCGGTGATGAAGACCGCGAGCGAACACCTGGCCGGCCTCAATTATCTGGAGCAGAAGACCCTGGCGACCTGGGTGGTGGAGAATCAGCTGGTGCAGCAGAAGCTCGAAGGCAAATGGCCGGGAGACAGCTGGGTGGAAGGGGACGAGGAGATGGCCGGGCAGACCTGGTACTGGCGCTATCGCGGCGTCGCCACGGCGGACAGCAACTTCAGGGCGCTGGACATGGAAGTGCGCACTGCGCCCAAGGCCGACAGCCCGGTGGCCATGATCCGGACCTATCTCAGCCGATGAACATTCATCAACGTGCGTCCATGATCCGGAGCCGGTGTCAGCCGATGATCCAGAGCAACCCCCGCCCATCGCGCCACCGCGGCTTTACCCTGCTTGAGATGCTGGTGGCCATTGCCATCTTCGCCACCCTGAGCCTGGGGGCCTATCAGGTGCTGCAAGGGGTGCTGACCAGCGACGAGGTTGCCAAGCGCAAGGAGGCCCGCCTTTCGGAACTGCAGCTCGCCTTCAGCCTGCTGGAGCGGGACGTCACCCAGATGGTGCCGCGCAGCGGTCGCATCGACGGCGAGAACAACAAGGTGCTGCTGGCGGCGTCCCGCTTCGGCCAGCAGAGCGACGACTGGGGCATGGCCTTCATTCGCGGCGGCTGGCTCAATCCGGACGGCATACTGCCACGCTCCGGCCTGCAACGAGTGGGTTGGCGTCTCAAGGGGCAGACCCTGGAGCGGTTGAGTTACCTCTATCCGGATCCGGCCATTGGCACCGAGCCGCGCATTCAGCCCGTGCTGACCGGCGTGACGGCGCTGCGCCTCTATTTCTACGACAAGGGACAGTGGAGGGAGGAGTGGACCCAGCGCGACCTGCTGCCCTATGGGCTGGCGGTGGAGCTGGATCTTGAAGACTACGGCACCATCCGCCGCCAGTTCCTGATCGGAGCCGGTGGCCAGAGGGCAGAGAATGGTAACTGATCGTCGTTTTCCCCTGTCCGTCACGGAGGATGACGGCACTATTCGACGTCGCCAGTTCCTGATCTGTGCTGGTGGCCAGAGGGCGGACAATGGCAATTAAGCGCCCCCGTCCTCCTTTGGCCCCCGGCAGACAGCGGGGCATGGCCCTGCTGGTGGTGCTGCTCATCCTCGCGGTGATGGTGATCGTCGCCAGCAACATGAGCGGCCGCCTGCAACTGGAGCTGCGTCGCACCGCCAACCTCACCCTGGGCAAGCAGGCCTGGTGGTATGCCATGTCGGCGGAGGCTCTGGTGATCAAGGTGCTGAACCAGGACTTCAAGGATGACCCGGATCGGGTGAGTCTGGGACAGAACTGGGCGCGGGAGGACGGGGTCTTCCCGGTGGAGGATGGCACTCTCTCGGGCCGGGTACGGGATCTGCAATCCTGCTTCAACCTCAACAGCCTGAGCGTGCCCCTCAAGGAGGGGGAGAACGGCGACGATCTCGAGGCCCAGCCTTACCAGTTCAAGGTGTTCCGGGCCCTGCTCGCCCAGCTCGAGGTGGATGATTACGAAGCGGTGCAGCTGACGGACGCCATCCGCGACTGGACCGACAAGGATACCCAACTGGTCTCGAGCAACGGGGCCGAGGATGCCTACTACGAGGGACTCAATCCCCCCTACCTGGTGGCTAACCAGCGGATGCTGGGCACCGACGAATTGCGGGCGGTGCGCGGGGTGAGCGCCAGCCTGTACGCCCGGTTGGCCCCCTATGTGTGCTCCCTGCCCAATGACAAGCTGGTGGTGAACATCAACACCATCCGGCCGGAGCAGGCGGCCCTGCTGGTGGGGCTCTACCAGGGGAAGATCGGGCTGGACGATGCCAAGCGGGTGCTGACCAGCCGCCCCAAGAAGGGGTGGAAGAACAAGCAGGAGATGACGGAGCAGTTGCAGGTTCAGCCGGGTGCCATCACCGGGCTGGATGGCGCCCTGGACATCAAGAGCAGCTTCTTCGAGGCCCGCCTGCTGGCGGAGGTGGGGGAGACCCGCGCCAGGCTTGAGACCGTCTTCCAGCGTGGCAAGGACAACAAGCTGGTGATGCTGCGTCGCCTGAGCGGCGGCGCCGAATAACAAGGGGGCGTGGGGCGGTTTCAGCTGCCCTGCGCATCCCCCGATTGGACTGCAACCCATGGCTGTGCGCCCGCCCCCCTGAGGGAGGAGCGGGCATGGCAGGAGAGACATTAGTGAGCGAGAGTCTGGTCATCCGTCTGGGGACCAATGCGCAGCAGTCAGTGCACTGGCTGGTCTGGTCGGCGCAGGAGCAGGAGATCATCGCCTCCGGCATCCTGGCCTCGGCGCACGCCCTCGGCGAGCTGCAGGAGCGTGCCGGTGGTCGCCCCGTGGTGACCCTGGTGCCCGGCAGCGATCTTATCTTCCGGCGGGTCAATCTGCCGGGCAAATACAGCCGCCAGAGTGCGGCGGCCCTGCCCTATCTGCTGGAGGAGCAGATCGCCTCAGACGTGGACGATCTGCACCTGGTGGTGCTGGGCCATCAGGGCCGCGAGGTGGATCTGATGGCGGTGGACAAGGGGAAGATGCACTCCTGGCTCGGCTGGCTGGAGCAGGCAGGGCTCAAGACCCTGCACCTGCTGCCCGACGTGCTGGCGCTGCCGCTCGCCGCCGATGGCTGGTCAGCCCTGCAACTGGGGGAGGAGTGGCTGGTCCGCCAGGGCCCCCGTCAGGGCATAGTGGCGGAGGAATCCCTGCTGGCCATGCTGCTGGCAGCGCAGACCGATCCCGTCACCCTTCACTGCCATACTCCCATCCCCGCCATGGCGGCGGGCAACTGGCAGGGGGCTGACCCGGAACTGCCCATGCTGTTGCTGGCGAAAGGGGCGCTGACCTGCCAGGCCAACCTGTTGCAGGGGCCCTATCGTCCACAGACCGAATACGCCCGCTACTGGTTGCAGTGGCGCAAGGTGGCGGTGCTGGCAGGCGTATTGTTGCTGGTGGCCCTGGTGCAGCGCGGTGTGCATCTGCACCAGCTGACGGAACAGGACAAGGCCCTCAAGGCGGAGATCCGGCAGGTCTACACCCGGATCTTCCCGGGGGAGACGCGCATCGTCAACGTGCGCAGCCAGATGACCCAGCACCTCCAGCAGTTGGGGCAGGCTCCCCAGGATGGCGTCCTGTTGCTCCTGACCGAGCTGGCCCCGGTGTTTGCCGAGGTGCCCGGCCTCAAGCCCGAGGTGCTGCGCTTCGATGCAGCCCGGGGCGAGCTGAGGTTGCAGGTGACGGCCCCCGGCTTCACCGAGATCGAACGTTTCCGCGAGCTGGCGGGCAAGCGCTTCGCGGTGCAGCAGGGTGAGGTGCGAAGCACCGAAGGCAAGGTCGAAGGGGCGCTGGTGCTCAAGGGGAGGTCGTCATGATGGACAAACTGCAGAGCTGGTGGCGCGGCATCAGTGCCCGCGAGCAGCGGCTGGTGGCGGTGGGGGGCAGCGTGCTGCTCATCGGGCTCTTCTACTGGGCGATCTGGCAGCCGGTGGCAAATCGCATTGCCGAGCGCGAGCGGCAGGTGGTGAACCAGCAGCAGACCCTGGCCTGGCTCAAGGAGAAAGGGCAGGAGGTGCTGGCGATGCAGGGGGGACAGGGGCGCCAGATCGATACCGGCGGTACCCTGGACGGTGTGGTGAACCGCACCGCCTTCAACCAGAAGATCAAGATTGCCCGCTTGCAGCCCCAGGGTCAGGAGCTGCAGGTATGGATAGACACGGTGCCGTTCGATGATCTGCTGATCTGGCTTGCGACCCTCTCGGATCAATACGGCGTCCAGGTGCAGATCATCGAGCTGGCCCGCGAGGGGCTGGCCCCCGGGCTGGTCAAGGTCAGACGTTTGCAGTTGAGTCGTTCCCAATGAAGCGAAAAATAGTGATCGCCAGTCTCTTCCTGCTGGCCTATCTCGGTTTCCTGCTGGCCCAGTTGCCAGCATCCCTGGTGGTGCGCCATCTGCCGCTGCCCCCCAATCTGGTGCGGTTGGAGGGGGTGAGCGGCACCCTCTGGAGCGGTCAGGCCGCCCGGGTGCAATATGCCAGCGAGTCCCTCACCCAGTTGCGCTGGGATCTCGATGGCTGGTCCCTGCTGCGGCTGGCGCCCGAGGTGTCGGTGCGCTTTGGCGAGCGCAGCGGGCTCAACGGGCAGGGGATCCTGGGTTGGAACGGTGCCGCTTTCGGGCGCGACATCACCCTGAATGCGCCGGCCCCCTGGGTGCTGGAGCGGGTGCCGATGAGACCCCCCTTCCCGCTGACGGCGGCGGGTCAGTTGCAGCTCAAGATCGATCAGTTTGCCCAGGGCATTCCCTGGTGCGACAACCTTTACGGGGATCTTCACTGGTATGACGCACAGGCGGACACCCCGGCGGGCAAGCTGGCCCTGGGGGATCCTGAGATCACGCTCACCTGTCTCGACTCCCGGCTGGTGGCCGAGATCAAGCAGGGCTCGGAGGCGGTGCAGGTGCTGGGCAAGCTGGAGTTGCAGGCCAATCGCCAGTACCTGTTCCAGGGCACCCTGAAACCGGGTCCCGAGCTGCCGGACCAGATGAAACAGGGGCTCCCCTTCCTCGGCCAGCCCGATGGGCAGGGGCGCTTCCCGCTGCGTTATCAGGGCCGCATCTGACGGCGTTGTCCATGGTTTGAACCACCCCGCCCCGGCGGGGTGGTGTCGTTATGGGGGCGCGCCGGCTGGCGCCGTGATGAGGTGATTGAGGAAGAAGCTGAATAGCTCGGCCCGGGAGTGCAGGTTCAACTTGGCGTAGAGATGCTTGCGGTGATTCTTCACCGTGCCGCTGCCGATGCCGAGTGCACCGGCAATGGCCTCGGTATCCAGCCCCTGCAACAGCAAACCCGCCACCTGGCGCTCCCGCCGGGTTAGCTGATCTCCCCCCACACTGGCGATAGCCTGCTCCACCGCCCCCTTGAGGTCAGTGCCATCTGACCTGGCCGGGCTGCGGGCCAGGCGGGGTGTCTCTTCCCGCCAGTGCTGGCGACACAGGGAGTGGACCAGCGGGAACAGTGCCTCCAGCCTGGCCAGCTCGTCACGGCTGAGGGAGCTGCGCTTGTCGAGGCGGCCCAGAAACAGCATCAGGGTGAGGCCGCCGCGCACCGGCAGGATCAGCCCCACCTCCTCCTGCCAGCCGGTGGCCTGATAGAAGTGGTGGCGATACTCGGGGTCGAGCCGCCCCCGCGACACCTGCGCCAGGGTCCAGACCCCGGCACCCAGCCCCTGTTCCAGCGCCTGCATGAAGGGATCCTGACTGAAGTGGCGGGTGAGGTAGCGGTCGAACAATAGGGCCCGCTGATGATGCAGGTTGTCGTAGAGGTAGACGGGGCGCAGCCCCACCCCGAGCAGCAGGGCACAGTCGAATGCCACCTGTTGCTGGATGAGGCGCACCAGGGCTGCCGGGAAGCCGCTGCCGTGCAGGGCATCGACGGCGGCGGTCAGGCTCAGGGTATCCGTGGCAGGAGACGGGGGCATGGCGATGGGCTCCGGGTCAGGGAATGGCTTCCCCACGATGGCAGGATGCTAGCACGGGAGTGGCAAAACTGTCCCCTGGGGGACATATCTGCCAGCACTGCAAACGGCGAGGATGGCCCTCTTTCTCTTGCTGTTGGAGCCCTCCATGACAAATCCTCACTTGCTCGATGAGCTGACCCAGCGCGGCCTGGTGGCCCAGAATTCCGACCCGGTGGCGCTGGCCGATCATCTTGCCACCCCGCGCACCGTCTACTGCGGCTTCGATCCCACCGCTGGCAGCCTGCACATCGGCCACCTGGTGCCACTCTTGATGCTGCGCCGCTTCCAGCTGGCGGGCCACACCCCGGTGGCTCTGGTGGGCGGGGCCACCGGCCTTATCGGCGATCCCAGCTTCAAGGCAAGCGAGCGCACCCTCAACAGCGCCGAGACGGTGCAGGGCTGGGTCGCCAGCCTGTCGGCCCAGATAAGTGCCCTGCTGCCGGCGAGCGACGGGCTGGCGGCGCCGCTGCTGGTCAACAACGCCGACTGGATGGGGCAGATGTCCGCCCTCGATTTTCTGCGGGACATCGGCAAGCACTTCTCGGTCAACGCCATGCTGGCCCGCGAATCGGTGCGCCAGCGCCTGGCCCGCCCGGATCAGGGCATCTCGTTCACCGAGTTCTCCTACACCCTGCTGCAATCCCAGGACTTCGCCGTGCTCAACCAGCGCCTCGACTGCACCCTGCAGATCGGCGGCAACGACCAGTGGGGCAACATCACCAGCGGCATGGACCTCACTAGGCGGCTGCATCAGACACAGGTCTATGGCATGACGCTGCCGCTCATCACCAAGGCCGATGGCACCAAGTTCGGCAAGACCGAGGGGGGCGCTATCTGGCTCGACCCGGCGCTCACCTCCCCTTACGCCTTCTACCAGTTCTGGCTCGGTACCGCAGACGAGGATGTCTACCGCTTCCTGCGCTACTACAGCTTTATGCCGCTGGCCGAGATTGAGGCGCTGGAGGCGGAGGATGCGAAGCGGCAGGGGCGCAAGCTGGCCCAGCAGGTGCTGGCGGACGAGCTGACGGAGCTGGTGCACGGCAAGGGGGCGCTGGCGGCGGCGCAGCGCATCAGCGAATCGTTGTTCAGTGGCGAGGTAGCCCGTCTTGGGGAGAGCGATCTGGCCCAGCTGGCCCAGGATGGCATGCCAAGCAGCTGCATCGAGGGGGAAACGGATCTGGTGACCCTGCTGGTGGAGTGCGGCCTGGCCAACTCGAAGCGGATCGCCCGCGAGCTGCTGGCGGCGGGGGCCGTCAGCGTCAACGGTGCGATCCGCCGGGATGAGCCGCTCACCGCTGACGATCGGCTGTTCGGCCGCTACCTGCTGCTGCGCCGGGGCAAGAAGCAGTACCACCTGGTGATCTGCTCATGAAGGGGTGAGCGCCTCGATGACGTAGTCGAGGAAGTGGCCGACCAGGGCCGACTCGGCCCGGCGCTGGGTATAGAGGGCGTAGAAATGGGCCCCCTTGGGGCGATAGTCCGGCAGCACTTCGCGCACCACCCCCTCGGCCAGCTCGGCCGCCACCAGGTAGCGCGGCAGGCGGGCTATCCCCAGTCCCTGGCGCATCCCCTGGTGAATCGCCTTCTTGCTGCTGAAGGCCAGCTCGCCCGCTACCTCGAGAGGGATCTCGCGCCCCTGGGCAAGCAGGGGCCAGCGCTCGTGGCGGCCGTACTCCTGGCTGCGGGTGATGAGGCTGTGCTGGTGCAGATCCTGCGGTGTGGTGAGGGGCGGGTGGCGGTCTAGGTAGTCAGCGCTGGCGCAGAGCACCAGATCGTCCACCGCGATGGGGCGCGCCAGGTAGGGCTGGGTGCCGAGCTCGGTGCTGCGAAACGCCACGTGCAGGTTGTCGCGCAGCAGGTCGGCCGGGGTATTGCTGAAGTCGGCGATGATCCGCACCTCCGGGTGGTCGGCGCGAAAGCGCAGCAGCACCGGAGTCAGCACCACTTCTCCCCAGAGATCCGGCGCCGTGATGCGCAGCTCCCCGCACAGTGCCGAGCGGCGGCGCTGCAGGCCGTCCAGCAGCTGCTCGTGCAGGGCGATCATCTGGTCGGCCTGGCGGTAGGCGAGCTCTCCTGCGTCGGTCAGTTGCACCCGGCGGGTGGTGCGGCTCAGGAGCACGCTGCCGAGGCTTTGCTCCAGGTGGCGCAGATCTTTTGACGCCTTGCTCGGGGTGATGCCGAGCTGGGCCGCCGCCGCGGCGAAGGATCCACAGCGGACGATGGTGACCAGCAGGCGCATCAGGTAGAGGGTGTCGAGCTTGTGGTGACGCATGAGGGGTGGCCTATTGTGTCTTGCTGGGAATGAATGTCTTGCTTGTGCGCCTGATTATATCCTGATGGCCCGGGTTTATAGTGGCCGCCATGCCATTGCGATCCCGGGAGAGGACGATGAACAAGACACTGGGCGACAGCTTCCACTTCGAGCGAGCCGGATTGCGGCTCAAGAACCGGGCCGTGCTGGCCCCTTTGACCCACAACATGAGCGGCGCAGGCGGTGATCCCGGCCAGGCCGAGCTCGACTGGCTGGCGCGCTGCGCCCGTGGCGGCTTCGGCCTGCTCATCGCCGCCGCCACCCAGGTGCAGCCCGGCGGGCGCTGCTGGGCGGGGCAGCCTGCCCTGATGACGGACGCCCAGCAGCAGGCCTTCACGGCCCTGGCCGACAGTGCGCGGCAGGCCGGGGCGCTGGCGGTGGTGCAACTGCATCACGGCGGGATGCGGGCTCTGCCCGAGCTGAACGACGGGGTGCCGGTCGGCCCGTGCGCGCTGGCGTCGGGCGGGCGTTACCCCCTCGGGGTCAAGGGGCTGAGCGAGGCGGAGATTCTGACGCTCATTGACGCCTTTGTGAGCGCCGCCGAACGGGCCCATGGTGCCGGCCTGCACGGGGTCGAGCTGCACGCAGCCCACCACTTCCTGCTCTGCAACTTCCTCAACCCCCTGCACAACCGGCGCACCGACCGCTGGGGGGGCAGCCTCGCCAACCGGGCGCGGATCCTGGTGGAGATAGTGCGCGGCATTCGCGCCCGTCTACCCCGGGGCTTCCTGGTCGGGGTGCGTCTTTCCCCCGAGAGCTATGCCCATATCCAGGGCATCGAACTGGCCCATCAGCTGGCGGTGGCGCGCCTGCTGGCGGACGAGGGGATCGACTACCTGCACTTCTCCATGGGGGACAGCTTCAAGGCGGTGGCGGGGGATCCCGACGGCGGCGCCCTGCTGGAGGCGGTAAGGGGCGGGTTGGCCGGGCGGGTGCCGCTCATGGTGGCGGGCAAGATTAGCGACGCAGATTCGGCGGAGCGGGCTCTGGCCGGTGGCGCCGATCTGGTGGCGGTGGGCACGGCGGCCCTTGGCAATCCGGACTGGATGGAACGGGTGAGCCGCGGCCTGCCTCTGCATGCAGCCCCTTTCACGGCGGCGCACCTCACGGAGGTCGGCTTCACCCCAAGCGCCCTCGACTACCTGGCTGGCATGGGGGTGCTGGCCCCGCGCGATGCGGCCTGAGGGCTTTCATGAACGGGATGCGCTCGGCAGGCTGTTGAGCTGATGTGACAAGGCCCTCGTGAAGAGGGCCTTGTGCGTGTCAGGCGCCGAGAGGGAGCAGGTCGGCGTAGTCGTCGAGCGCCGGGAAGTGCTGGAAGGTGAGCGGCGGCATCTGGCTGTCGGGGTGACGGATGCCGAGCTGGTGGGCGATGCCGAACTCGGCCGAGGCGGCCAGGATCCGCTCGCTGTCATCCACGAAGAGGGTGCGGGCCGGGTCGAACGCCAGCCGCTCGGCCAGTGCCTGCCAGCAGTGCTGGCTCTCCTTCGACCACCCGAGCTCATGGGTGCTCACCATCAGATCGAGGTGCTGGGCGAGGCCGAGGCGTGCATCCTTCACCGACAGGCTGGCGGGATGGGCATTGGTGAAGAGCACCACCTGCTTGCCGGCGGCCTTGAGTGCGGCAAGGAAGGGAATGACGTTGGGGCGCCACTGGATCTTCTCCAGGATCTCCTGTTTGAGGGCGCGGATGTCGAGCCCGAGCGTCCGGGTCCAGTAATCCACGCAGTACCAGTCGAGGGTGCCGTTGACCGCATGATAGTGGGTGTCTATATGCGCCTTCGCCTCGGCCAGCGGCAGGCCGAGTCGCTCGGCGTAGCGCGCCGGCACCAGGGTTTGCCACAGATGGCTGTCAAAATGGAGATCGATCAGGGTGCCATCCATGTCGAGCAACACGGTATCAATCTGGTGCCAGGGCAGGGGAGTCGACATGGGGCCTCGCGATGTCTGTGGTGATGGGAAAAACGGGGCGCATTATAACGGATTTTTCAGACATCTTTCCCCTCTTTGCCCCGTGGTGTTCGGCAGGGGAGTCGTTTACTCTTGAAACACGATTTTTTAACGAGCAGTCAGCCCCCGATGAGCGATCCCCACAAGCGCAATCCCGTCCACCTCAGTGTCGAGACCATGGCCCATGACAAGAGCAAGCCGGAGATCCTCAAGGCCGAGATCGTGGCCGAGAGCCGGCTGTTCAAGGTGGAGTCCCTTCACCTGAAATTCTCCAACGGCGAGGAGCGGGTCTACGAGCGGATGCGCGGCGGCAACCGGGGGGCCGTCATGGTGGTGCCCCTGTTCGATGCCCACACCCTGCTGCTGGTGCGCGAGTACGCGGCGGGCACCCACTCCTACGAGCTGGGTTTCCCCAAGGGATTGATAGACCCCGGTGAAAATGCCTTCGAGGCGGGCAACCGGGAGCTGATGGAGGAGGCGGGCTTCGGGGCGAGCAGCCTGACCCTGCTCAAGCAGGTGTCGCTGGCGCCGGGGTATTTCTCCAGCCGGATGGACATCTTGCTGGCGCGGGATCTCTACCCCGAGCAGCGGGTCGGTGACGAGCCCGAGCCTCTTGAGGTGATCCCCTGGCCCCTCAACCGGATCGACGAGTTGCTGGCACGACCGGACTTCACCGAGTCGCGCAGCATCAGTGCCCTGCTGCTGGCCAGCAAATGGCTGGCGGAGCAGGGAAATTAGCCCGCAGAGGGTCTGTTTGGTAATCAGAGGCAGAGGTAAGCACCATGCAGGAGTTGTTGGCCTGGATACCCGAGGTCAAGGAGATCGCCCGTGAGGCGGGCAGGATCCTTCACGAGATCTATCGCGGCGGTCAGTTCGAACGCCAGTTGAAGGAGGATGCGACCCCGGTCACCAGTGCCGATCTTGCTGCCGATGCCTACCTCAAACAGGCGCTGGCAGCGCTCACTCCCCATGTCCCCGTGCTGACCGAAGAGGCGGCCGACATCCCCTTCAGCCAGCGTGCGAACTGGCGCCAGTACTGGCTGGTGGACCCGCTGGACGGCACTGGTGAGTTCATCGCAGGCAGCGGCGACTTCGCTACCCTGATCGCCCTGGTGCGGGACAATGTCCCGGTGCTCGGGGTCATCTACGCCCCCGAATCCGATCTGCTCTACTGGGCGGTGCGCGGTCACGGCGCCTTCAAGGAGGCGAACGGCGAGAGCCGTCCCATCAGCGCCATCCATCATGAACACGATCAGCCTGACTCCCTGGTGGTGGCCATCAGCCGCCGCCAGAAACTGGAGAACCTGACCCGTCGCCTCAACCCGGCCATCCACTACGAGCTGATCCCGCTCGGCTCCAGCTCCCTCAAGTCCTGCCTGGTGGCGGAAGGCGTGGCGGATTGCTACGTGCGCCTGGGCCCCACCGGGGAGTGGGATACCGCTGCCGCCCAGTGCATCGTGGAGGCGGCAGGGGGGCGCATCCTCAGCCTGGCGCTGCAACCGCTGAGCTACAACGAGACCGAGTCGCTGGAGAACCCGGACTTCATCGTGATGGGGGACCCGGATCTCGCCTGGGGACGCATTCTGGCCCACTGACGGGTCGACCAGCTCGCAGGGAATGCAATCAGGCGACCACAGGGTCGCCTGATTGCATTGGTGTGATCCACTGGCTGGTTACGGGGATTTTAGGGAGATTCGCTAGTGATGGCGATAACGGCAGTGGATCATCACATCCAATCTGGCTGCACTGGCATAAATTTCATTTAATTCTGAAAACATGCATTTCATCGAAACAAAAAATCGACGTCGGTTTTGATTTTGGTTTTATATTCCTAGCTTTCGGTTAATGTCAGGATTAATTGAATAATCCGGGGTGAAATTCCCTCCCAATCTCACTGGTGGAACAGGGCTTTGCCAGTGAGATCTGCCAGTCTCCATTTTTGAGAATTAAATGCTAAAGGAGCACAATGTTTTTAGATTTTAATACTACGTAGAAGTGATTTATCGATGAGTTTATCTGCAGACGTCTCGCGGGAGCTGTCCGGTTCCCCCTCCACCATGGCCAGCACCGGCTGGCGTCGCCACGACACCCATTGGGTCATCAGCCTGTTCGGCACCGCCGTCGGCGCCGGCATTCTGTTCCTGCCCATCAACCTGGGTCTGGGGGGGATCTGGCCCCTCGTCATCGTCGCCGTGCTGGCCGGTCCCATGACCTTCCTGGCCCACCGCGGGCTGGCGCGTTTCGTGCTCTCGTCGTCGCGCCCCCAGGCCGACTTCACCGAGGTGGCCGAGGAGCATTTCGGCAAGATGGCCGGGCGCCTCATCTCGGCGCTCTATTTCCTCTCCATCTTCCCGATCCTGCTCATCTACGGCGTCGGGCTGACCAACACGGTGGAGAGCTTCATGGTCAACCAGCTCGGCCTGGCCTCCCCGGATCGGGTGATGCTCTCCGGCGTGCTGGTGTTCGCCATGATCGCCGTGATGTTGGCCGGCGAGAAGGCGATGCTGCGGGCCTTCGCCGTCATGGTCTACCCGCTGGCGGCTATCCTGCTGGCCCTCTCCTGCTACCTCATTCCCCAGTGGCAGTGGCCGGAAGTGACCGCCTTTGAAGGCACGAGCTTCCTCAACACCGTCTGGCTGGCGCTGCCGGTCACCGTGTTCGCCTTCAGCCACGCCGCCGCCATCTCGGGCTTTGCCAACGTGCAGCGCCGGGAATACGGGGAGCAGGCCGAAACCAAGAGCGGCCTGATCCTGCGCAACACCACCGTCATGCTGGTGGGCTTCGTGCTCTTCTTCGTCTTCTCCTGCGTGCTGAGCCTCTCCCCGGCTCAGTTGGCCGAGGCCAAGGCCCAGAACGTCTCCGTGCTCTCCTATCTCGCCAACATCACCGACAACCCGGTGATCGTGACCCTGGGGCCGCTTATCGCCTTCATCGCCATCAGCTCCTCCTTCCTCGGCCACTTCCTCGGTGCCCGCGAGAGCCTGAAAAGCCTGATCGCCAAGCCCACCGGCCTGCCGCTGGCGAAGGCGGACAAGCTCGGCATCGCCCTGATGTTCTTCGCCATCTGGGGCGCCGCCATCATCAACCCGGGCATTCTGGGGTTGATGGAGACCCTCTCCGGCCCCGTCATCGCCATGATCCTCTTCATCATGCCGGTGGTGGCCATCTACAAGGTGGAGGCGCTGGCCCGCTTCCGTCACCGTTGGGTCAACGGCTTCATCCTGCTGACCGGTGCCCTGGCGGTCTCGGCCCTGCTGTTCAGCCTGCTGAAATAAGCCAGGCCGTCAGCATCAAACAAGAGAGGCGACCCCGGGGGTCGCCTCTCTTGCTTCTGTTCTCTGGTTGCCTTGCCGTGTCTCACCCCAGCTTGGCGCCGTTCTCCACCGCCTGCTCGGGGATGGCGATCACCACGGCGCCATCCGGGCGATAGAAGCCGGTCAGCAGAAACTCCGACTGGATGGGGCCTATCTGCTTGGGGGGAAAGTTCACCACGGCGACGATCTGGCGGCCCACCAGATCCTCCGGTCGATAGAGGTCGGTGATCTGGGCGCTGCTCTTGCGCACCCCGAGCTCGGGGCCGAAATCCGCCCACACCTTGTAGGCGGGGCGGCGCGCCTCGGGGAAGGGCTCGACCCGCACCAGGGTGCCCACCCTGAGCTCCACCATCTCGAAATCCTGCCAGCTTATGGTCTGCATCTTGGCTCCTCGTTGCCCATACCTTGCATGAGCCTCAGCATGCCTCGAATGCCCGGGGATTGTCTTCGGCAAAGAGCCGACTGATTACGGCAGGCAGCCGTTTTGCTGGCGCCAGAGGGAAGGGGTCAGTCCGGTCTCGGCCAGGAAGCGCTCGGCAAAGGCCCCCTGGTTCTGGTAGCCGCAGCGGCTGGCCACTTCGCCGACGGGCAGCCGGGTGCGGGCGAGCAGGGTGCGGGCCAGCGCCATGCGCCGCATCCTGAGGTAGTGGGAGACGCTCGTGCCCACCTGCTGGCGAAAGGCGTGTTTGAACTGGCTCAGGCCTAGGCAGGCGATGGCGGCGAGTTCCTCGTTGGTGAGGGGGTCTGCGAGGTGGGCTTCCATATGACGCTGCACCTTGGCGATACGAGGGGCTATGCGAGGAGCGACGGCGGGGCCCATGCTGCGTCCCTCGGTCAGCAGCCCGAGCCACACCTGATCCATGCCGGCCACGTGGCGCCCCTCGGCCACCATGCGGTGCAGGAAGGCGAGGTAGTGGCGCTGGGCCTCATCCAACTCGACGAAGGGGTGGTCCCCCAGGACGGCCGGCAGCCAGTGGCTCTCCTGCACCAGAAACACGTGCGCCGGGTCGGCGGCGTAGTCGTGGCGAAGGCCAGGGGCGATGATGCAGGCAAAACCGGGGGCGAGGCGACATCCCCGGCCCTGCACCTCGATCTCGAGGGGGCCGACGAGGGGGATCACCAGCTGGGCGTGGTCATGACTGTGGCTCTGCATGTCGCTCTGGTAGTGACGCAGGCTGAAGGGGGAGGCGGCAGATAAGCATGACGCGGCACCGGGCCGCGTCATTGAAAGGGATGCATCGTTTGCCATGGGCAGCCGCATTACTCGGCGTCGAAGTCTTCGATCTCTTTGCCAAGGGCTTCCATGATGGCGCGGGCCTCGGCGGGGACGCTGTCCGGGTGATCCTTGCGCAGATCGTCGTCACAGGGCAGCGGCTGGCCGGTGAAGGCGTGCAGGAAGGCTTCGCAGAGCAGCTCGCTGTTGGTCGCATGACGCAGGTTGTTCACCTGGCGACGGGTGCGCTCATCGGTCAACACCTTCAGCACCTTGAGCGGGATCGAGACGGTTATCTTCTTGACCTGTTCGCTCTTCTTGCCGTGCTCTGCATAGGGGCTGACGTAGTCGCCGTTCCACTCTGTACCCATGTTCCACCTGTAGTCGTTTGGCCGTGAGCGCGGATTTTAACCCTTAAGGAATTCAATGGCAATCCAACAGCAAAGCCATTTAGACGTCTAGAAGTGTTGACGGCTTTTTTAAGGTGGCGTAGTGTGGTGCACCATGGGCCGGCAGTCCGGCCTGCGAAAATGAGAGCGGGGCTGGACGACCCACGAGGCGGACCGGCTCCGGCAACCCATCAAGGAGAGTGACATGACCCACAAGGCCACCCTGGCGGTACGCACCGGGATTGAGACAGACACGCAGCACGGTGCCGTGGTGCCCCCCATCTACCTCTCCAGCAACTACACCTTTGCCGACTTTGGCGAGCCCCGTCAATACGACTATGCCCGCTCCGGCAACCCGACCCGCACCAATCTGGCGGACGCCCTGGCGGCCCTGGAAGGGGGGGCCGGCGCCGTGGTGACCGGCACCGGCATGGGGGCCGTTCATCTGGTGACCACGGCTCTGCTCAAGGCGGGGGATCTGCTGATCGCCCCCCACGACTGCTACGGCGGTACCTGGCGCCTGTTCGAGTATCTGGCGGCCAAGGGCCACTACCAGGTGCAGTTCGTGGATCAGGGAGACGAGGTGGCGCTGGCCGCCGCGCTGGCCCAGAAACCCGCACTGGTGTGGGTGGAGACCCCCTCCAACCCGCTGCTGCGGGTGGTGGACATCGCCGCCATCGCCGAGGCCTCCCACGGGGTGGGGGCCCAGGTGGTGGTGGACAACACCTTCCTCTCCCCCTTGCTGCAACAGCCCCTGGCCCTTGGTGCCGACGTGGTGGTCCACTCCACCACCAAGTACATCAACGGCCACTCCGACGTGGTAGGGGGTGTGGCGATCGCCAAGGATCAGGCTCTGGCCGACTCCCTGGTGTGGTGGGCTAACTGCCTGGGGCTCACCTCCGGTGCCTTTGACTCCTACCTCACCCTGCGGGGCCTGCGCACCCTGGCTCCGCGCCTGCGCACCCATCAGGAGAACACGGATCGCATCCTCGCCTTCTTGCAGCAGCAGCCGCTGGTCAAGCGGATCTATCACCCCAGCCTGCCGAGCCATCCGGGCCATGACATTGCGCGCCGTCAACAGTCCGGCTTTGGCGCCATGCTAAGTTTTGAGCTCGATTGCAACGAGACGGGGCTGCGCGCCTTCCTCGCGGGGCTGCGCCTCTTCTCGGTGGCGGAGTCCCTCGGCGGTGTGGAGAGTCTGGTGGCCCATCCGGCCAGCATGACCCACAGGGCCATGACCCCTGCGGCCCAGCAGGCGGCGGGTATCAGTGCCCAGTTGCTGCGCCTGTCGGTGGGGATCGAACACGGTGAGGATCTGGTGGCCGATCTGGCCCAGGGGTTTGAACAGGCGCAGTTGGCACAACAGGCAGAGCAGGTGAAGTAATGGAACAACAACAAGGAGAGTGTGTGGTGGCAACAGAGGCAGTCTTCAAGCGGCGCCATGTACACAAGTTCGGCGGCAGCAGCCTGGCGGATCCGGTCTGTTATCGCCGGGTCGCCAGCATCGTCGAGCAACAGGTGGGGGGCAACGAGCTGGTGGTGGTCTCCGCCGCGGGCAAGACCACCAACCGGCTGATCCAGCTGGTGGAGCTGGCGGAAGCGGGGGATGAGGCCGCAGGCGAAGCCATCACCGCCCTGCACGCCTATCAGCAGAGCCTGATCGACGGCCTGCTGGAAGGGGAGCTTCACCTCGATCTGAGTCAGCAACTGACGGACGACATGCAGCTGATCGCCAAGACCCTGGAGGGGCAGTTTGACCGCTTCGAGCGCAACGGCCTGCTCGCCTTTGGCGAGGTGTGGTCCGCCCGCCTGCTGGCTGCCCTGCTCACCAGCCGGGGTGAGGCGGCCGCCTGGCTCGATGCTCGCAGCTTCCTGCGCGCAGAAGACGGCGCCCTCATCAAGGTGGATACCGCCCTCTCCAGCGAGCTGCTCAAGGCCCGCCTGGCCGAGCACGCCGGTCGCATCGTGGTGACCGGCTTCATCGCCGCCGACATGGAGGGGCGTTCCCTGCTGCTGGGGCGCAACGGCTCCGACTACAGTGCCAGCCTCCTGGCGGCGCTGGCGGACGGCGAGTCCACCACCATCTGGAGCGACGTGGCCGGGGTCTACAGTGCCGACCCGCGCCGGGTGAAAGAGGCGCGTCTGCTGGAGCGCCTGAGCTTGGCCGAGGCCAACGAGCTGGCGCGCCTGGGCTCCTCGGTGCTGCATTCGCGTACCCTGCAGCCGGTGGCCGACAGCCGTCAGCGCCTAACCCTGCGCTGCAGCTACAATCCGGACGAAGGCTGCACCCACATCCTGCGCCGTGCGCCCCGCTCCGGCGGTGCCCGCATCGTCTCCTCGGTGGATCAGATAGCCCTCATCGAGCTCAAGGTGCTGCCGCAGACGGACTTTGAGCAGACAGTGGCGGCCATCGAGGCCCATCTGGCCCGCCATCGCCTCCATCCGCTCACCCTGCAGCGCCAGCCGGATCGGCGGGTGCTGCGTCTGGCCTACACCCTGGAGGTGGCACAAGGGGCCTTCGAGGTGCTGCGTGACTTCCAGTTGCAGGGCAACTTTACCGGCCTCATTCAGAAGGAGGGGTTCAGCCTGGTCGCCCTGGTGGGGGCCGGCGTCACCGACAACGCCGAGCAGTGCCACCGTTTCTACCAGCTGCTGGCGGATCAGCCTCTCGAGTTCGTGCAGGTGGCCAAAGACGGCCTGAGCCTGGTGGCCGTGCTGCGCCAGATCGTGCTGGAGCCGCTGCTCATCGCTCTGCACAGTGCCCTGTTCAGCCGCCCGACCCGGGTCGGGCTGGTGGTGTTCGGCAAGGGCAATATCGGTGGTCACTGGCTGGGGCTCTACGCCCGCGAGAAGGCGCGCCTCGAGCATGAGCTCAATCTGGCGCTCACCCTCTACGGGGTCTTCGACTCCAAGGGCGGGCTGCTGGACGAAGAGGGGCTGGATCCCCTCAAGGTACAGGACAACTTCCATCCCAAGCCGCTCATCTGGCCGGAGCTGCTCTCCCAGCTGGAGCAGCACAGTTTTGACTCCCTGATCGCGCTCGACATGACCGCCAGCGAGACGGTGAGCCGCTACTACCCGGACTTTGCCCAGCTCGGCATCCACATCATCGCCGCCAACAAGTTTGCCGGTGCCGCCGACAGCGAGTTTTACCAGCGCATCAAGCAGACTTGCCGCGACCACCAGGTGCAGTGGCGCTACAACGCCACCGTGGGGGCCGGGCTGCCCATCCAGTCCAGCATCCAGATGCTGCGCCAGAGCGGTGACCGCATCCAGGGGGTCTCCGGCATCTTCTCCGGCACCCTCTCCTGGCTGTTCCAGCAGTATGACGGCACTCGCCCCTTCTCCGAACTGGTGGACGAGGCGTGGCAACACGGCCTGACCGAGCCGGATCCCCGGGAGGATCTCTCCGGTCAGGATGTGCGCCGCAAGCTGCTCATTCTGGCGCGGGAGGCGGGCTTCGAGCTCGACTCCGCCGATATCGAGCTGGAGAATCTGGTGCCGGTGGTCCTGCGCAAGGTGACCGCCGATCAGTTCATGGACAGGCTCAAGGAGCTGGATGACCCTATCCAGACCGCCTTCGAGGGGGCGCGCCGGGTCGGCAAGGTGCTGCGTTATGTCGCCCGCTTCGAGCACGACGGCAAGGCCCGCGTCGGGCTGGAGGCGCTGGAGCCCCATCACCCGTTTGCCAACCTCTTGCCCTGCGACAACGTGTTCGCCATCGAGAGCGACAGCTATCGCACCAACCCCCTGGTGATCCAGGGGCCGGGAGCGGGCCGGGAAGTGACGGCCGCTGCCATCCAGTACGATCTGTGGCAGATCTGCGCCAGCCTCTGAGGCTGCGTGACACGATGCAATGAGAAGAGGCGCCCCAGGGCGCCTCTTCTGTTATCGGGTGGCGGAGTTACCAGAACAGCCGGCCCAGGAGGGGGGCGAGCAGCACAGTGGCCATGCCGGCGATCATCATTACCATGCTGGAGACCACCCCCTCCTCGTTGCCCATCTGATAGGCCCTGGCTGTCCCGGCCCCGTGAGCCGAGGCACCAAAGCCTGCGCCCTTGCCGAGGCGGCTGCGGATGGCGAGCACGGTGAGCACGCTTTCTCCCACCGCCATGCCGATGACGCCGGTCAGCACCACGAACAGGGCGGTGAGATCGGCGTTGCCACCCACGGAACGGGTCGCCTCCACCGCGAAGGGGGTGGTGATGGATCTCATGGCCATGCTGCGTTGCAACAGCTCGGAGAGGTTGAGCCAGCGGGCCAGCAGCACTGTGCTGCCCACCGCCATCACCACGGACGCCACGACCCCGACCGAGAGGGAGAGCCAGTGGCGGCGCATCAGCTGGCGATTCTCGTAGACGGGCACCGCGAAGGCGACGGTGGCGGGGCCCAGCAGCCAGAGCAGCCAGTGGGATTCGGCCATGTAGTCCCGGTAGGGAATGTGGAACAGCATCACCACGGCCACCAGCAGGGTGGGGGCCAGCAGCAGCGGCATCAGGGGCAGGATGCGCTTTTTGCCATAGAGCCACTTGCTGGCGTAGTAGAAGAGCAGGGTCAGGGCGAAGCAGAGCAGGCCGAGCAGGGTGTCAGACATGGCGGCGACTCCGGCGGGCCAGCTTCAGCTCGAGGCGATAGACCCTGTCCACCACCAGCGCCGTGGTGCCGAGCACCAGCACGGTGCTGACGATCAGGACTACCATGATGCGCCACCCCTCCTGCAGCAGCAGCTCCTGATAGTTGACCACGGCCACTACGGCAGGGACGAAGAAGAGCAGCATCTCCGCCAGCAGCCAGCGGGCCCCGGCACTGAACCACTGGGCCTTGACCACCCCGAGCAGGATGCAGACCAGCAGCAGCAACATGCCGGTGAGGTTGGCGGGCAGGGGCAGGTGCAAGGTGCGCACTGCGATGTCGGCCAGCAACCAGATGGCCGCCAGCAGGGCGATTTGGAAGGGGGTTTGCAACCAGCGAAGGCAGAGGGTTTTCATGGTAAGCGTCTTTCTGTGAACCTGCTCACAGTATAGAGAGGGACCAAACCTGCAAAAAATGAATTTAAATTATCAAAATCATGCCAAAGAGGCATGATTTAGCCAGCCATCCCCGTCAAGAGAGCACCATGGATATTCGAGCCCTGCGTTACTTCGTCGAGCTGGTGCGGGAGCAGAGCTTCACCCGCGCCTCCGAGAAGCTGTTCGTCACCCAGCCCACCATCAGCAAAATGATCCGCAACATGGAAGAGGAGCTGGGCCAGCCCCTGCTGAGCCGGGTCGGCCGCCGCTTCACCCTGACCGACAGCGGCCAGGTGCTGTTCACTCGGGCCCAGACCATCCTGGCGGAGATGCAGCAGCTGGAGGCGGAGCTGGCGGATCTGCAGAGCCTGCAATCCGGGCGTCTTGCCCTCGGCATCCCGCCCATGGTGGGTCATGTCTATGCGGATCTCATCCGTACCTATCGCAGCCGCTACCCCGGTGTGGAGCTCTCCATCGTCGAATATGGCGGGCGGCGCATCGAGCAGGCGGTGCTGGCGGGGGAGCTGGATCTCGCCATCACCATGCTGCCGACCAGGGAAGAGGGGGCTCTCTGCGCCCTGGATCTGGACAGTTACCCCATCCGGGTGGTGCTACCGGACCTGCCCCGCTGGCGCGAGGGTGGCGAGATCCGGCTGGAGGCTCTGCGGGACGAACCCTTCCTGCTCTATACCCAGGCCTTCACCCTGAGCGAGCGGCTGGAGCAGGCCTGCGAGCAAGCCGGGTTCGTGCCTCAGGTGGCGGCCCGCAGCAGCCAGTGGGACTTTCTCACCGCCATGGTACGAAGCGGTATGGGGGTCGCCTTCCTGCCGGAGCCCATCTGTCGGCGGCTGACGCCGGACGGCCTGGTGTTGCGCCCTCTGGCCCCGGCGCTGAGCTGGCGGCTCGGGGTGATCTGGCCAGGGGATCGCTACCTCTCCCGCACCGCCGAGGCCTGGCTTGCCCTGTGCCGCGAGCAGGGCTGAGGAGCGGGTCTGGGGTTAGGGGGTCCCCGGTGACGCCATGCCTGTGACGAAGCGGGCATAGGCTGCGGAGTGTCGCACCTCCTCAATCTCGTCCCACACCTGTTGGCTGAGATCGGGGTGGGCTTGATGGAAGGGGTGGGAGAAGATGAGGTAGTAGGGTTTTTCGACCAGGGGAGGGGTGATCCGCTCGAGTGTGGCCTGCAACTGCGGGTGGGCGGCCAGGGTCCGTTCTGCGACCCCGGTTTGCATGGCGGCGGCAACGGCGCGCTGCATCGCGACCTTCTTGAGCAGGATCAGTGGTTCCCTGCTGGAGTCATCCACCCTGACACCGCTCTCCCGCAGTTGGGCGACGATGGAGAAACCGGACTGCGCCGCAATGACGCCAGGGGCGACGAGCTGCCGGCCATCCCAGCGAACCTGTCCGCCTTTTGGCTGGTAGAGGCTGTAGCTCTCGGTGAGCAGGCGCTTGGCGGGATCAGGTGCTCCGTGTCGCATGGGGTAGACCCCTATGGTGCGAGCACGCTCTTCGCTGTAGCTCAGCTTGACGGCGGCATCGAGCTGGCCCTGGCTGACGAGGGAGAGGCAGCGTTTCCAGGGCAGGGGGGTGAGAATGATGGGATGCCCGATCCGGTTTGCCACCTCCTTGAGGTGGAACTGCACTATCCCCTCGCCGGACATCAGCAACCAGGGAGGCGAATCGCTGTTCTCCATGCAGGCACGAATGCTGCCGGGGGCGGCCATGACGCAGGTCGGCAGCAACCAGAACAGCAGCGCCAGGCAGAGAGTGCGCAAGGGGAGCCTGCCTGACAGGGGAGAACCGGCGAGCCAGTCAGGGAGCGATGCCAAAGTCATCCCTCATCGGGTCATAGAGATAGGCGCGGTAGTCGGTGCTCTCGTCGGGCAACTGCGGGTTGGTCAGCCGGAAGATCTGGCGTGAATCGAGCCGGGCAAAGACCAGGGAAGGCTGGAAATGATGGCGCCAGAGGCGCTGCAGGGAGCCATCTTTCCAGGCCAGTTGCAGGCCGCGCAAAAGGCGCTCGCGCTCCTTGCTGTAGGTGGCGTGGCTATAGAGGGAGTGGATGAGCGGATAGAAGAGGGCGACATGGCTATCCACGGTCAGCCCCGGCAGGCCGGGTCTGTGGATTTTCCACTCGCTCAATATCTCGTTGGCACCACGGCAGAAGAGATCGATCCGGCCACGGGCCACCAGGCGAAACAGTGACTCATAGTTATCCACCTCCTGCACCCTGAAGCCGTTGTAGCGAAGGATGTCGGCATCCCGCCAGCCGGTGCCCACCCCTTGCGTGAACTGCTGCAACTGGGACAGGGTGTGAACCCCGGCCAGGGCCTGGGCACGGGCGCTGCCGACAAAACAGACCCGGTAGCCGAGCACGCCCAGATCGATGGGGAAGGGGACCAGGCTGACGCCGGGTTGAGGGATCTCCTGGGGCCAGCTGTCGACGATGAAGAGGGCATTCTTGCCCGGCGTTTGCACTTCGAGCCGCATCCTCGCCTTGTTCATCCTGATGGCGTCGAGCAGTTCATAGTCGCCGTACTCAGGACGTGTTTTCTCCAGCGCCAGCCGCATCGCCGCCCGGTAATAATTCATGCGGACATCCTGTTGGGTTTCCCCGGTGATCAGGATGAAGCGGGTGGCCGCCATCGTGAGGGACGGGAGGGAGAGGGCGAGCAAAAGGAGCAGGATTCGATGCATCTTGACCGGGTTCGGCAACGGGATTGTGCCCAGTATAGACGGGCCATTCCCGTCGACACAGCGCTATCAGGCTCTGGCAGATCTGACCTCTTGAGAAGGGGGTCATGCGGATTTCATCAAGAGACCCAGGCGACGACAGAGTTGGCGCAGCGTCTGGTTGTCGAGGCAGCCGAAGCCGAGCAGCCACCCCTCCAGTGTCGGCGGGCCCAGGTAGAACTGGCCCAGATGGCGCAGCCCCAACCCGCAGGTATTGGCGGCATTGGTCCAGCGCGCCTCGCCACCGGGGGGCAGCAGCACGGCGCACTGCAGGCCGGCGCCGCTGTGGATGGGGGTGAGCCCCGGGCAGTGCTCGGCCAGTTCAGCCAGCAGCAGATCCCGTCTGCTCTGGTAGAGGAGGCGGCTCTGGCGCAGGTGGGTGGCGAAGTGCCCGCCCCGGATGAAGTCTGCCGTGACCGCTTGCTGCAACTGGTTGCTGTGGCCGTCGACGGCGGCCCTGGCGCGGCAGAAGGAGTCCATCAGCGGCCTGGGCAGCACCAGGTAGGCGAGGCGCAGCGAGCCGAACAGCACCTTGCTGAAGGTGCCCACATAGATCACCCGCCCCTGGCCGTCGAGCCCCTGCAGGGCGGGCAGGGGGCGCTGATCATACTGGTACTCCCCGTCGTAATCGTCCTCCAGGATCCAGGCGCCGTGACGCTCTGCCTCGGCCAACAGCGCCATGCGGCGGGGCAGGCTCATGGGGACGCCAAGGGGATACTGGTGTGCCGGGGTGCAGTAGATGAGGCGCGGTGCAGGATGATCCCCATGAGGGTTGAGCCCCTCTTCATCCACCGGCACCGGATGCACCCGGGCACCGGCGCTCTCCATGGCGGTGCGAGCCCCGGGATAACCGGGGTCTTCCACCCAGACGGTGTCACCGGCATCGATGAGCAACTGGGTCGCCAGCAGGATCCCCTGCTGGGAGCTGGTGAGGATCAGGATCTGATCCGGCTCGCACACCACGCCGCGGGACTGCACCAGATAGCTGCTGATGGCGGCGCGAAGTTCCCCAAGCCCCTGGGGATCCCCGTAGTTCATCCAGTCGCTGGCGCGCTGGCGCCACTGTTGCTGCATCAGCCGACCCCAGAGTGCCTGGGGGAAGAGACGGGGATCCGGCTGGCTGGAAGCAAAGGTGGTGCCCACCTCGGGCACGTCGTGACAGGCGCCACCCAGGGCCATCTCCTGGCCGCGGCGGGAGAGGCCAGCCGCTGACTGGGGCGGGCGCGGCGCGGGGCGCACCGCCGCCAGGGCGACAAAGCTGCCGGCGCCCACCTTGCGCACCAGATACCCCTCCGCCTCGAGCCGGCCATAGGCCAGTTCCACCGTGCTGCGAGAGATCCCGAGATCCCGGGCCAGGAGACGGCTGGCGGGCAGGCGGCTGTGCAGGGGCAGGTGGCCCGCCAGGATAGCCTCGCGCAGGGTACGCACCAGTTGTTCGTGCAGGGGCAGATCCCCTTGTTGCTGGCTGGCGAAGAGCGTTGGCAGAACGGTCATGATGCGCTCCCGTTGGCTCGGGGGTTGCGCCCCTTTCGAGGCAGGGATCCTGCCCGCAGGGCATGGCGCGGCTGTGGGGCTGGCGACCGACGGGCAGAGCGGGTGGGGTGGATGGTCATGGTGGCGGCTCGATGAAATTGGTCTGCCCATATTGGCAAAATTGGTCGGCGTGGCAAGGCCATTTTGTCGCTACATTGGTGGTCACAGGGTGGCGCCAGCGGGCGGCACGGATTGGCAACACAAGGAGTCTGCATGTCGGAATACAGTGCCACCATCAGTTGGCAGCGGGGGGAGCATGAGCCCTTCGTCGATCAGCGTTACAGCCGGGCCCATGAGTGGGCGTTTGATGGCGGGGTCAGGGTGCCGGCCTCCTCCTCTCCCCATGTGGTGCCGCTGCCTTACTCGGTGGCGGAACATGTGGACCCGGAAGAGGCGTTTGTGGCGGCCCTCTCCAGTTGCCACATGCTCACCTTCCTCTGGCTGGCGGCGAAGGCGGGCTATCGGGTAGAGAGCTACCGGGACGACGCGGTCGGCATCATGGCGAAAAACGGGCAAGGTCGCCTCGCCATGACCCGGGTCACCCTGCGTCCCAGGGTGATCTTCGGGGGAGAGCGGGAGCCCGCCCTGGCGGATCTGGAGCAGTTGCACCACCAGGCCCATGAGGAGTGCTTCATCGCCAACTCGGTCAACACCGTCGTCACCACAGAGATCGTCATCTAGTCATCAGGAGCGTTCAGGATGAGTCATGTATTGAGCACAGGGGTGGCAGGGGCCGCCGAAGCCAGCGCCTTTTTCGAGGCCCAACTGAAGTTTCGTACCGATCCGGCGGATCTGGCCGCCGATCTGCTGGCCGGGGCGGCGGGGATCGTGGTCATCGATACCCGCTCCCCCGCACACTATGCCGAGGGGCACATTCCCGGCGCCATCTCCTTCCCCCACAGGACCATGACGGCGTCGACCACGGCGTTACTGGACCGGAACCTGGTGTATGTCTGCTATTGCGACGGCATCGGCTGCAACGGTTCGACCCAGGGGGCCTACAAGCTGGCGTCCCTCGGGTTTGAGGTCAAGGAGTTGATAGGGGGTCTGCACTGGTGGCGTCAGGACGGTTTCGCCGTCGCCACGGGCAGTGAGCCCGGAGTGCTGCTGGAAGGGGGAATTGCCTGTGCCTGTTGAACGTTGCAATGAGAGGGGCGACGCCTCCCTGTCCGGCGCCGCCCTTTTCAACGACTTTGGGCAGCCTCTGGGGCGTGCGCTGCCAGAATGGCGCGGCGCCGAGTTCCCTCCCCACCGCGCCCTGCATGGCTGGGGCTGTCGTCTCGAGCCCCTTGATCCCGAGCGCCACCTGGGGGATCTGTGGCAGGCATTCAGTGCCGACAGCGGGGCCATGTGGACTTACCTGACCAGCGGCCCTTTCGCGGACGAGGCCGCCATGGGGGTCTGGCTGCGGGAGGTCGCCACCAAGCGGGATCCCCAGTTCTACGGCATCATCGACGAGGGGAGCGGACGGGCGCTGGGACTGGCGAGCTACCTGCGCATCGATCCCCTGGCGGGCAGCATCGAGGTGGGCTGGCTGCACTTCTCCCCCGCCATGCAACAGTCACGGCTGGCGACGGCGGCCATGGTGTTGATGATGGCCAATGCCTTTGCTCTGGGATACCGGCGCTACGAGTGGAAGTGCAATGCCCTGAACCTGCCTTCGCGCCAGGCGGCCCTGCGCCTGGGCTTTCACTATGAGGGGACCTTCCGTCAGGCGCGGGTGGACAAGGGACACAACCGGGATACGGCCTGGTTCTCCGTCATCGACAGCGAGTGGCCCGCCCTGAAAGGGTGCTTCGAGCGCTGGCTGGAGGACGGCAACTTCGACCATGCCGGGCGTCAGCGTCGCCGACTCTCCGAACTGACCGCCGCCTGCCGCTCTGGGGCGTGCTGAGGGCGACAGATCACCCGCGGGGACGGGGCGGTTTCCGGTCGGGTTCCTTGGGCGCTTCGCCCGCAAGGCGCCAGATCCGGTATCCAGACGCAAGAGGCGCCAGTCATGGCGCCTCTTTTGTTTGTTCAGTCGTGGTGATCGCCGATGGGGGCCGCAATCCAGTTCATCAGCCGGACCATGTCCCCGGGGGCCACGCCGACCGAGAGCCCCCGCTTGCCACCGCTCACCAGGATCTCGTCGAAGGCCATGGCGGAGTCGTCCAGCACGGTGGGCAGCAGCTTCTTCTGGGCCAGAGGACTGATGCCGCCCACCTTGTAGCCGGTCAGCTTTTCGGCTTCCGCCGGCTTCATCATCTCCACCTTCTTGAGCCCGGTGGCCTTGGCGAGCTGCTTGAGGCTGCACATGCCCGAGGAGGGCACGATGGCCACCACCGCCTGCTTGTCGTGATGGGCGAGCAGGGTCTTGAACACCTGCGCCTCGGGCAGACCCAGCTGGGTAGCGGCATGCTTGCCGAAGTCGTCGTGGGCTTCACACTCGTAGGGGTAGAGCCTGTGGGGGATCTTGAGCTTTTTCAGCAAGTTGATGGCGGGTGTCATGGGGTCTCCTCGAACCGTGGCAAGGCCAGACAGTCTGCGCTCGGGAGCCGGATGTGGCAAGAACCAGTCTTCACACCCAATCGGGGCCTGTGTTAGCGTAACCGGGTGCCGGATCCTATGATTTGGGCACTTGTCCCCGCATTCCAATGCAATGCGCCGGCGATCGAAAGGAATCGTAGCCATGAATACCACAGCACTTTGCGCTCGCGATATCGACGCGATGGATCGATATGAGACCCTTGCCAGGCTGACCGCCCTTGATCGGGCCTATGGCATGGTCGAGTTCGATCTCGATGGTCGCATGGTGTCGGTCAACCCCCTGTTTTGCGACATGCTGGGCTATCCCCCCGAAGCGCTGGTGGGCCAGTCCCATCTCATGCTGTTGCCGCCGGATCTGCAGGCGGAGCATGATCTCTTCTGGCAGAAGGTATTGGGTGGCGAGATCCAGTCGGGGGAGTTTCGCCGGGTCAGGCAAGGTGGCAGCCCCCTCTGGCTCCATGCCACCTACATGCCCGTGAGCGACGAGGCAGGCACCCTGCTGGGGGTGGTCAAGCTGGCGCACGACATTACCTCGGCTGTGATGGCCAAGCAGCGGGTCGAGCAGCAGAGCCAGCTGTTTGACATCGTGGTGGCCGCGCACCAGAGTTTTCTGCTCGATCGCAATCTCGGCTCCGCCTGCGACACCGTCTTCGAGCGGCTGCTGAGCGTGAGCGAGAGCTCCTATGGTTTCATCGGCATCATCCAGTACGAGGATGGTTGCCCCAGTCTCTATGTCCCCTCCATCTCCAATGTCTCCTGGGACGAGGCGACCCACGCCTGGTATGAGCAGCAGCGCCAGAGTCGGGGCGGGCTCATCTTCAGCAAGCTCGACAACCTGTTTGGGCACGTGGTGACCCACAATACCCTGGTGTGCTGCAACGATCTGCCGAGCCATCCAGCCAGTCGCGGTGTCTCCCCCCGTGGTCATCCACACCTGGAGAGCTTCCTCGGCATTCCCATCCGCCACAAGGGGGAGGCGATCGGCATGATCGCTCTGGCCAACCGCCCGGGCGGCTTTGACGAGACCCATGTCAGCCTGCTCGAGCCCCTCACCACGGCCCTTGGCACCCTTATCCACGCCCGCAACCTGGAGGACGAGCGCAGCCGCATGGAGCGGGTGCTGCGCTTCAACGCCGAGCACGACTTCTTGACCAAGCTGCCCAACCGCAGCAGCTTCTTCCAGCAGGCCAACGTGCTGCTGGATCACGTCCAGCACCATCCCGCCGAAGGGGAGGCCTGTTGCCTGGCCTTGATAGATATCGACTTCTTCAAGCAAATCAATGATGTATATGGACACCTTGCCGGAGATGCCGTGTTGGCGTCGCTGGCGGGGCTGCTGATGCAGGCGGTACGCAGCAAGGATCTGGTGGCGCGCTTTGGCGGGGAGGAGTTCATCCTGCTGCTGCGGGGCACGACTCTGGAGGAGGCCCACACCATCATGGAGCGCATCCGGCGCCAGGTGGAGCAGCACACCTTCCTGTACCAGCACCAGGCGATCACCGTCACCATCAGCGTGGGGCTCACGCCCTATCAGATGAGTTACAGGCGCATGGATGACTGGCTTCAGTGCGTGGACCAGCGACTTTACGAGGCAAAACGTCGGGGTCGCAACCAGGTCTCCTAATGAGAGGCCATATCGCGAAATAAAACAGGGCGCCATCATGGCGCCCTGTTTGTTGTGGATGTTTTTTTCCCCTTAGAGGGGGCTGTGCTGGCGGCAATATCGGGATCCCCGTGCCCGGCAGAGATGAAAAAGGGCGCCGGGGCGCCCTTGTTTGCAACGGTCCGGGATCAGCCGGTGTTGCGCATGCCGGCGGCGATGCCGGCGATGGTGACCATCAGCGCCTGATCCAGCTCGGGGTGCAGGGTCTCCGGGTGGTTGCGGGAGCGATTGAGCAGCTCGGCCTGCAGCACGTTGAGCGGGTCTGTGTAGGGGTTGCGCAGCTTGATGGACTCCTTGATCCAGGGCTGATCGTCCAGCAGGTCGCCCTGCGGGCGCAGTTTCAGCACCACTTCGATGGAGTCGGCAAGCTCCTGACGCAGCTGCTTGCCGAGTGCCCACAGGTTCTCCGGCACCAGGCGGGTGTCATAGTATTCCGCCAGCCAGAGGTCGGCCTTGAGGAACACCATCTCCAGCATCTCGAGACGGGTGCGGAAGAAGGGCCACTGGCGGCTCATCTCGTCCAGCACGCTCTTCTGGCCGTCGTCGATGGCCTGTTGCAATCCCTTGTGGGCGCCGAGCCAGGCCGGCAGCATCAGCCGGTTCTGGGTCCAGGCGAAGATCCAGGGGATGGCGCGCAGGCTCTCGACACCGCCGTTGGGCTTGCGCTTGGCGGGGCGGGAACCGAGCGGCAGCTTGCCGAGCTCCATCTCCGGGGTGGCGGCACGGAAGTAGGGCACGAAGTCCGGGTGACCGCGCACGATACTGCGGTAGTGATCGCAGGAGACAGACGCCAGCTGCTCCATCACGGCGCGCCAGCTCTCTTTCGGCTTGGGCGGCGGCAGCAGGTTCCCCTCCAGCACGGCGCTGGTGTAGAGGTTCAGGCTCTGGATGGCCACCTTCGGCAGGCCGAACTTGAAGCGGATCATCTCCCCCTGTTCGGTGACCCGCAGGCCGCCGCGCAGGGATCCCGGGGGTTGGGAGAGGATCGCCTGATGAGCGGGGGCGCCGCCACGGCCGACGGTACCGCCACGGCCATGGAACAGGGTGAGGCGGATGTTGTTGGCTTCAGCCAGCGCCACCAGGGATTCCATGGCGGCGTACTGGGCCCAGCCAGCGGCCATCATGCCCGCATCCTTGGCGGAGTCGGAGTAGCCGATCATCACGTACTGACGGCCCTGGATGTAACCGCGATACCAGTCCACCGACAGCAGGCGTTCCATCACGGCGGTGCCCGCCATCAGGTCTTCCTGGGTCTCGAACAGCGGGGCTACCGGCATGCGGAACTTGCAGCCAGCTTCCTTCAGCAACAGCTGGACCGCCAAGACATCGGACGGGGCACCGGCCATGGAGATGATGTAGATGCCGAATGCATCGGGGTCGTGCTGGGCGATGACGCGACAGGTGTCGATGGTCTCGCGGGTCTCGGCACTGGGATCCCAGTCGCTCGGGATGAGGGGGCGGCGGGAGTTCAGCTCGCGCAGCAGGAAGGCCTGCTTGTCCTCTTCGCTCCACTCGGCGTAGTCGCCCACACCCAGATAGCGGGTCAGCTCGGAGAAGACCTGGCCGTGGCGCTCGCCATCCTGACGGATGTCCAGCTTGACCAGGTGGATGCCGAAGCAGGCCAGCTTGCGCAGCACGTCCAGCAGCATGCCGTCGGCGATGTTGCCCATGCCGCAGGCGTGCAGGGAGTGGTAGCAGAGCTCAAGGGGCTCGCGCAGCTGGGCGGTGCTCTTGACCAGATCCCGGCTCTCGCTCGCCTGGCCCTGTACCTTGGCGGTCAGGTACTCCTGGGTCTCGCGCAGTTGCTCGCGCAGCTCGCGTACCAAGGCGCGATAGGGTTCCGGGTTATCACCGACCCGGGCACGCACGGCGTCGGTGCAATCGGCCATGGAGAGCTCGGAGGTGAGCTCCTTGATGTCCTTGTAGAACAGGCTCACCGCCATCCAGCGGCCCAGCTCCAGCACTTCGGCGGTCACCTTGGCGGTGACGAAGGGGTTGCCGTCGCGGTCACCGCCCATCCAGGAGGTGAACTTGACCGGCGCGGCATCCAGCGGCAGCCGCACACCCAGATGGTGTTGCAGGCGCTCGTCCAGATTGCGCATGAATTCGGGGATGGCCGGCCACAGGCTGTTTTCCACCACGGCGAAGCCCCACTTGGCTTCGTCCACCGGGGTCGGGCGCTGTTCGCGGATCTCGTTGGTGTGCCAGGCCTGGTTGACCAGCTGCTCGATGCGACTCTGGATCTTGTCCCGCTCGCGGGGCAGCAGATCGGAGAGTTCCAGGGCCTCGAGGCAGTCGTTGAGCTGCACGTGCTTGTGGATCAGGGTACGACGGGTCACCTCGGTGGGGTGAGCGGTCAGCACCAGATCGATGTCCAGCTCGCGCACGGCCTGGATGATGGCCTCCTGGGACAGGTTGGAGGCTTTCAGCTTGTCGAACATCTGCTCCAGCGGGTCCGGGGTGCAGACCTGCTCTTCGCAGCGACGGGAGATGGTGTGGAACTGCTCCGCCACGTTCGCCAGGTTGAGGAACTGGCTGAAGGCACGGGCCACGGGCAGCAGTTCGTCATCGGAGAGGGTACGCAGGGTGTCGAGCAGGCGCTCTCTGTCAGCCTCGTTTCCCTTGCGGGAAGACTTGGCCAGTTGGCGAATGGTCTCAATCTTGTCGAGGAAGGCCTGCCCTTGATGATCCTTGATGGATTTACCCAGCAGTTGGCCCAACATGCCTACGTTGGCCCGTAGTGCGGCGTACTTTTCGTTCATTCCACATCCTTATTTTGTTGGTGCCTCCTGACCTTCCAGGCGGGAGGCGACCTCACTTATTGTTGTGCGATTACAACATATGCTCCGTCATCTTAGGGGGACAATCTACCCAGATTGTCTGCGCAAGGTCAAATAACAAGCCGATTCAGAACATGTATTTCCCTCACCTGTCCCAAGGCGCCTGTCATGTAACTTACTTACATCCCTATTTGGCTAGACGCAGAAGCGCCGGATCAGGTGCTGCAGCACCGCCGTGGTCGGTTTGACGAACGACAGATCCAGGTATTCATCGGGCTGGTGGGCCTGGGTGATATGGCCTGGGCCCATCACTATGGTCTCGCAACCCAGCTGCTGGATAAAGGGGGCTTCGGTGCAATAGTTCACGGACTCGGCGGCCCGGCCGCTCGCCTTTTCCGCCTCCCGCACCAGCTCGGAATCATCCTGGCAGGCATAGGCCGGAATGGGTTCGTGCAGGTGCTGCAGGTGCAGGCAGCCGGGCTGGTGGATCTCGATGGGGGAGAGCGCCTCTTTCAACATGCCCATCAGCTCGTCGGGACCCACCTGCGGGGTGGGACGCATGTCGATGTGCAGCTCGCAGCAGCCGCAGATGCGGTTCGGGCTGTCGCCCCCCTGGATGTAGCCGAGGTTCAGGGTGGGCTGGGGCACGGCGAAGCGGTGATCCGCGTACTTCTCCTTCAGATCCTGCTGGAGCCTGAGCACCTGACCCATGGCCTTGTGCATGATCTCCATGGCGTTGACGCCGTTGGCGGGATCCGAACTGTGGCCGCTTCGGCCTGTGATGCGAATGGCTTCCGACATGTGGCCCTTGTGGGCCACCACGGGCACCAGCCCGGTGGGTTCGCCGATCACCGCGTAGTCGGGTTTGAGTTCGGCTGCGGCGGCGATGGCGCGGGCCCCGGCCATGGTGGTCTCTTCATCGGCGGTGGCCAGGATGCGCAGCGGCTTGCTCAGGGTCTTGAGGTCGACTTCCTTGAGCGCTTCCACGATAAAGGCGAAGAAGCCCTTCATGTCGATGGTGCCGAGCCCGTACAGGCGGTTGCCCTCTTCGGTCACCTTGAAGGGGTCTTTGGTCCAGGCTCCTTCATCGAAGGGAACCGTATCCGTGTGGCCCGCCAGCAGCAGCCCCCCTTCTCCCTGACCATAGGTCGCCACCAGGTTGAACTTGCCCGGCAGATCCGGCAGGGCCGTCACCTCGCACTGGAATCCAAGCTGGCCGAACCAGTCGGCCAGCAGCCGGATCACCGCCTCGTTGCTCTGATCCCAGCGAGTATCCGTGCTGCTGATAGAAGGAATCGCAATAATATTCTTATAAAGTGAAAAAAAATCCAGTTTGGCCATCAGCTCCTCCTTGCGTCCCCGGAGTGTTTCTGTTAGAAAATACAAATGCAAAGTGAGTGCATGAATATTCTGTTCGAGTGCTCATCGACAAGGCCTCTAGTTGTAAGGGAAAGTTAATGTTCTGTCACCTGATCTGTAACCGACGACGCATATCCGCCTGAATTGCCCCTCCGCACTCGTTGCATCAAAGGGGCGATAGCCGACCCCTTGCACCGCAGCACCATGCTGTGAATTTCGAACCCAGACTTGGAATACTCAAACATGCTTAAGACCGTTATCGTCGGTGCCAGTGGCTACGCGGGGGCCGAACTGGCCGCTCTGGTCCAGAACCATCCACAACTCGAGCTGTTCGGCCTCTATGTTTCCGCCGGCAGCCAGGACGCCCACAAGCGCTTCTCTTCCCTGCATCCCCAATGGGTGGGCAAGCTGGATCAGCCGCTGCTGCCCCTGGACGAAGACGGCATGACCCGGATCCTGACCCAGGCCGATCTGGTGGTGCTGGCCACTGCTCACGAGGTGAGTGCGGAACTCGCGCCCAAGTTCCTGGCCAAGGGGTTGCCGGTGTTCGATCTCTCCGGTGCCTTCCGGGTCAACGATCAGCAGTTCTACTCCTCCTTCTACGGCTTCACCCACGAGAATGAGCAGTGGCTGGAGCAGGCCGCCTACGGTCTGGCCGAGTGGAATGCCGATGCCGTCAAGGCCGCCCAGCTGATTGCCGTGCCGGGATGCTACCCGACCGCCTCCCTGTGCGCCCTCAAGCCGCTGCAACAGGCCGGGCTGATTGCCCAGGGGTGGCAGCCCATCATCAATGCGGTTTCCGGCGTCTCCGGGGCCGGTCGCAAGGCCGCCATCAACACCAGTTTCTGCGAAGTGAGCCTCAATCCCTACGGCACCTTCAATCACAGGCACCAGCCGGAGATCAGCCACCACCTCGGCAAGGAGGTGCTGTTCCAGCCCCACCTCGGCAACTATGTGCGGGGCATCCTGGCCACCATCTATGTGCAACTGGCGGAAGGGGTGACGCACACCCAGGTGGATCAGGCCTACCTCAAGGCCTACGAAGGCAAGCCCCTGGTACGCCTCACCGGACAGATGCCCTCCATTCGCGGCGTGGCGAGCACGCCCTACTGCGACATCGCCTGGCAGCAGCAGGGCAACATGCTGGTGGTGGTTTCTGCCATCGACAACCTGCTCAAGGGGGCCGCCTCGCAAGCCATGCAGTGCATAAATATCAAGTTTGGTTTTGAACCGGCCACCGGCCTGATTTAACGCTTTAAGAAAGGATCGAGAAGATGGACAAGCAGACGCTGGTAATCAAGTTGGGTGGTGCCCTGATCGAGAACGACGAGGCCCTGACCGCCCTGTTCGCCACCCTGAAGACCTTCCTGGATGATCAGCACCGTCCTCTGGTGCTGGTGCACGGTGGTGGCTGCCTGGTGGACGACCTGCTCAAGGGGCTGGGCATGACCTCCACCAAGAAGAACGGCCTGCGGGTGACCCCATTCGAGCAGATCCCCGTGATTGCCGGTGCCCTGGCCGGGACCGCCAACAAGATGATGATGGCCAAGGCTATCTCCACCAGCATTCCTGCTGTGGGTCTGTGCCTCGCCGACGGGGGTCTGTGCCAGGTGACCCAGCTCGATCCGGATCTCGGTGCGGTCGGTGACTGCAAACCGGGCAACCCGGCGCTGGTGGCCGGCATCCTGGGGCAGGGCTTCCTGCCGGTGGTGAGCTCCATCGGCATCACCGCCGACGGACAGATGATGAACGTCAATGCGGATCAGGCGGCCACCGCCATCGCCGAAGCGCTGGGCGCCGATCTGGTGATGCTGTCGGATGTGAGCGGCATTCTGGATGGCAAGGGCAAGCTGGTGCCGCAACTGGACAAGCAGAGCGCGCTGGACCTGATGGAGAAGGGCGTTATCACGGACGGCATGGCCGTCAAGGTGAAAGCCGCCCTGCACGCCGCAGAAACCCTGGGCAAGCCGGTCTGTGTCGCCAGCTGGCGCTACCCGGATCAGCTGCTCAAGCTGCTGGCTGGCGGCGCGGTCGGCACCCAGGTCACCCTCTGATCTCCACCGGGAAAAGGACAATCCGATGCAACATCTTCTGAAAGACAGTGATTTAAGCAAGGCCCAGATCGAGGCGCTGCTGGCGCTTGGCAAGGCGGTCAAGGCCGATCCGAAGAAATACAGCCAGGCCCTGGCGGGCAAGAGCGTGGTCACCCTGTTCGAGAAGCCCTCCCTGCGTACCCGGGTCACCTTCGACATCGGCATCGCCAAACTGGGTGGTCACAGCGTCTATCTGGATCAGCAGAACGGGGCGCTCGGCAAGCGGGAGTCGGTGAAGGATTTCGCCAGCAACCTGTCCCGCTGGTGTGACGCCATCGTCGCCCGGGTGTTCGATCACCAGACCCTGGTCGAGCTGGCCGAGTTCGGCTCGGTGCCTGTGGTCAACAGCCTGTGCAACCTCTACCACCCCTGCCAGGGGCTGGCGGATTTCATGACCATCAGCGAGCACTACAGCGACCTGTCCAAGGTGAAGCTGGCCTATCTCGGCGATGGCAACAACGTGAGCCACTCCCTGCTGCTGCTGGGGGCTACCCTCGGTACCGACGTGACCCTGGTCTGCCCGAAAGGCCATGGCCCGGATACCCAGATCTTCCTGCAGGCCCAGGCGCTGGCAGCTCAATCTGGCGCGACCATACATATCAGCGATGATGTCGCGGATATCGAAGGCTTTGACGTGGTTTATACCGATACCTGGGTTTCCATGGGTGACAACACACCAATGGAGCAGGTAAAAGATATCTTCATGCCTTATCAGATCAACCAGGCCCTGCTCGATCGGACCGGCATCCAGCACGTGCTGCACTGCCAGCCGGCCCACCGGGAGCTGGAGATCACCTCGGAGGTCATGGACGGCCCAGCCTCCCTCATCATGGATGAGGCAGAAAACCGGATGCATATCCAGAACGCCGTGCTGCTGACCCTGTTCGGACAGGGCCAGAAGTAATCCGGCAACCGACCCGGAATCACCCCTTTTTATCGAATCATCACGGAGAGAAGTAAATGAGCGGAATCAACAAGATCGTACTGGCTTACTCGGGCGGACTGGATACCTCGGCCATCATTCCCTGGCTGAAGGAGCACTATGACGCTGAAATCATCGCCTTCGTCGCCGACGTGGGTCAGGAGCGTGACGATCTGGAAGGTATCGAGCAGAAGGCCATCGCCTCCGGCGCGGTCAAGTGCATTGTCAAGGATCTGCGGGAAGAGTTCGTCAAAGAGTATGTCTACCCGACCCTGAAGACCGGCGCCGTCTATGAAGGCACCTACCTGCTGGGTACCTCCATGGCCCGTCCGGTGATCGCCAAGGCGATGGTCGAGGCTGCCCTGGCAGAAGGGGCTGATGCCATCTCCCACGGTTGCACCGGCAAGGGCAACGACCAGGTGCGGTTCGAAGGGGCGGTGGCTGCCCTGGCGCCCCAACTGAAAGTGATCGCCCCGTGGCGGTTGTGGGACATGCGTTCCCGGGAAGATCTGCTGGCCTATCTGGAAGCCCGCAACATCCCCTGCAAGGCGACCCTGAAGAAGATCTACAGCCGCGACGCCAACGCCTGGCACATCTCCACCGAGGGTGGCGAGCTGGAGAGCACCTGGAACGAGCCGTCCGAAGCCGTCTGGCAGTGGACCGTCTCTGCAGAGGATGCCCCGAACGAGCCGGAATACGTCAAGCTGACCGTGGCCAAGGGCGAAGTGGTGGCCGTTGACGATCAGCCGCTCAGCCCGCACCAGATCCTGACCACCCTGAACGAGCGTGCCGGCAAGCACGGCGTGGGCCGGATCGACATCACCGAGAACCGGATGGTGGGCATGAAGTCCCGTGGCTGCTACGAGACCCCGGGTGGTACCGTGATGGTTGCCGCACTGCGCGCCGTGGAAGAGCTGGTACTGGACAGACCGACCCGCGCCTGGCGGGAAAAACTCGGCGCCGAGTTCTCCCACCTGGTGTATGACGGTCGCTGGTTCACCCCGCTGTGCAAGGCCATTGTCGCCTCCGCCAACGCCATCGCCGAGGAGCTCGACGGTGAAGTGGTGCTGAAGATGTACAAGGGTCAGGTCACCGCGGTGCAGAAGAAGTCGCCGAACAGCCTCTACTCCGAAGACTTCGCCACCTTCGGCGCCGACGAAGTGTACGACCAGAGCCATGCCGAAGGCTTCATCCGTCTCTACACTCTGGCGAGCCGGATCCGCGCCATGAAAGAGCAGCATCAAGCCATCGGTGGCGACCATACCCACGGCTAAGCAAGCGCTATCACCCGTTGATTCGAGGGGGCATGGCCCCCTCTTTTACAGGCAGAGAGGCCCTTTGCCATCCTCATCGGGTGTGACAAGAGCGGCTGCGCCCTGGCCGCTTCTGTGAGATAACAGGCTCGCAGAAAAACAGGGCAAGATTTCAAGTTCGACGGCGCAAGGCGCCGCCGACAACGCATTCAAGGAGAGCAGTATGGCACTTTGGGGTGGACGCTTCAGTCAGGGAGCCGATAGCCGGTTCAAGCAGTTCAACGATTCGCTGCGGTTCGACTACCGTCTGGCGGAGCAGGATATTCAGGGCTCCATGGCCTGGGCCAAAGCGCTGGTCAAGGTGGGGGTGTTGACCGCCGATGAGCAGGCTCAGTTGCAGCAGGCGATGGAGGTACTGCTCGCCTCCGTGCAGCAGGATCCCCAGCAGATCCTGAGCTCGGACGCCGAAGACATCCACTCCTGGGTCGAGAGCCAGCTCATCGACGCCGTCGGCGCCCTTGGCAAGAAGCTGCACACCGGCCGCTCGCGCAACGATCAGGTCGCCACCGACCTGAAACTCTGGTGCAAGGCGCAGGGTGAGCTGCTGCTCGGCTCCATCACCGCCCTGCAACAGGGGCTGGTCACCTCCGCCCGCGCCAATCAGGCCGCGGTGCTGCCCGGTTACACCCATCTGCAGCGGGCCCAACCGGTCACCTACGCCCACTGGGCGCTGGCCTATGTGGAGATGCTGGAGCGGGACCATTCCCGTCTGCAGGATGCCCTCAAGCGCCTCGACACCAGCCCCCTCGGCTGCGGCGCCCTGGCAGGCACCGCCTACGCCATCGACCGCGAAGCCTTGGCGCTCGACATGGGCTTTAGCGGCGCCACCCGCAACAGCCTGGATTCGGTGTCCGATCGGGATCACGTGGTGGAGCTGATGCACGTGGCGTCGCTGTCCATGACCCACCTGTCGCGCTTTGCCGAAGACCTTATCTTCTACAACACCGGCGAGGCGGGCTTTGTCGAGCTGTCTGACGCCGTCACCTCCGGCTCGTCTCTGATGCCCCAGAAGAAGAACCCGGACGCGCTGGAGCTGATCCGTGGCAAGACCGGCCGGGTGGTCGGGGCCCAGATGGGCATGCTGATGAGCCTCAAGGCGCTGCCGCTGGCCTACAACAAGGACATGCAGGAAGACAAGGAAGGATTGTTCGACGCCCTCGACACCTGGCACGACTGCCTCGACATGGCGGCGCTGGTGCTGATCGATCTGAAGGTCAATGGCGAGCGTACCAAGGCGGCGGCCCAGGGCGGTTACGCCAATGCCACCGAACTGGCGGACTATCTGGTGGCCAAGGGCATTCCGTTCCGCGAGGCGCACCATATCGTCGGCGAGACCGTGGTCTATGCGATCCAGGTGAAAAAGCCCCTGGAAGAGCTCTCCCTCCCCGAGTTCCAGCGCTTCAGCCCCGTGGTGGGAGAGGATGTTTACCCGAACCTGGAGCTGGAAGCGACTCTGGCCAAGCGGGTTGCCAAGGGAGGCGTCGCTCGCGAGCAGATAGAGGCAGCTCTCACCGCCGCCGAGGCCTGGCTGGCCAAACGGGCGGGTTAAGCCAAGCGGCTCGCCATGGGAACAAGAAGGCAGAACGGCAACCTCAGGGTTGCCGTTTTTTTATGGGCACGCCTCGGCGCCGTGAGGCGCGTTGACCAGAAGCTGTTCAGCCCCTGTGTCCGGCGCTGGCCTGATGCACGGCGTCCGTGAGCAGCCGTTGCAACTGGCATCTGGCCTCGTCGGCTTCATGGCTGGCGGCGAGCAGCACCACCCCCAGGGTACCCGGTGAGGGCAGCACGCCGCCGAGGGTGGCGAGACTGGCCGGCATGCCGATGGGGGAACGCACCGTGATCCCTAGCCCGGCCTGTACGGCGGCCCAGATCCCGCCCAGGCTCTGGCTGGTGAAGGCGATCCGCCAGGGGATCCCGGCATCGTCGAGGGCGCGGATGGCCCGCGCCCGCATCAGGCAGGGGGCATCGAAGAGCACCAGGGGCAGGGGCTCCCCGCGCGCGAGCAAAGGGGCAAGGTCCCACTCGGGGTGGGCAATCCAGGCCAGTTGCACCACCTCGATGAGGGAAAGATCCTCCCGCTCTCCCTGTGGCTGCCAGGCGAGAGCCATGTCGAGGGTGCCTTCCCTGATCCCCTGCACCAGAGCCCCGTTGCGATCGATGCGGGTCGTCATGCGCAGGGCCGGGTGCTGGCGACAGAGGGGCCCCAGCACGGCGGGGAGCAAAGATTCACCGAAGTCCTCCTGCACCCCGAGCCGGATCTCCCCTTGCAGCAGTTCCCCTTTGAGGGCGAGCACGGCTTCGTCATTGAGCGCCAGCAGCCGCTTGGCGTAGCCCAGCAGGCGCTCACCGCTGGTTGTCGGCACCAGGTGACGTCCCTGCTTCATGACCAGATCGGTGCCGCACTGTTGTTCGAGTTTTTTCAACTGGGCGCTGACCGCCGAGGTGGAGCGGCACAGCCGCTGCGCCGCCAGCGCAAAGCTGCCGCACTCCAGCCCCAGCACGTAGCTGCGCAGGGCATCGAGATCCAGGCTGGGGGGAAGGGGTGACATAACTATCCTTATAATCGGGATGATTGGTCTTTAATATTTCGATTTTTTAAATTGTAGCAGTGAGGGAGAGTGGCTTCATCCACCAAGGAGATTGCCATGACACCCGATGTTCCCGATCGCGCCACCCTGGCGCAGCTTGCCCCCCGACTCGCCCGACTGGCGGAAGAGACGCTGTTTGGCGATATCTGGCAGCGCCCCACCCTCTCGGCCCGCGAGCGCAGCCTGATCACCCTGGCCATCCTGGCGTCCCTGGGCCGGGTGCAACAACTGCCCTGGCATATTGCATTCGCCCGGCAAAACGGCCTGTCCCGGGATGAGCTGGAAGAGCTGTTCACCCATCTTGCCTTCTACGCCGGTTTGCCCGCCGCAGTGACGGCTGTGGGCTATCTGCCCCCCCGCGAGGAGGTGACCCCATGCCGCTGACCCGTATCACCCTGTGCGAGGGGATGAGCGACGCACACCTGCAACAACTCAGCGCCCTCTACCACCAGACCCTGGTGGAGGTGTTCGAGGTGCCGCCGAAGGATAAATTCCAGATCCTCGAGATCTTGCCTGCCAGTGCGCTCATCTATGACCCCCACTACCAGACCGGCCGCCGGGACCAGGGTTTCATCCTCTTCCAGATCCTGGCGGGCAAGGTGCGCAGCACCGCGACCAGGGAGCGGTTTTATGCACGTCTCGCCGAGCGCCTTGAGGCCGAGCTTGGGATCCACCCCGACAACCTCATGGTGGTGATCCAGCAGACCGATGCCGAGGCGTGGAGTTTCGGCCAGGGCCGGATGTTCAGACAGGAGGTGGCCTCATGATCGCCATGCACTACCGATTCACCCTGCCCGCAGACTACGACATGGCGCTGATCGAGCAGCGGATCGCCAGCAATGGCGCCAGACTGGACGGCTTTCCCGGTCTGTTGTTCAAGGCCTATCTCTACAGCCGTCAGGACGATGGGGCCCTGCCGGGGCAGGAGAACCGCTATGCCCCCTTCTATGTGTGGCACAGCGCCGAGGCGATGCACCGATTCCTGGCAAGCGAGGGATTCGCGGCGCTCACCCGGCATTTCGGCTGGCCCCGCATCGAGACCTGGCATCTGCTGCGGGTGCCGGATCCGGCCTCCCTCGACGGGGCTTGCATGGCCAGGCTGCGGCGCACCAAGGTCGCTTCCCACGGCGAGCTTGCCGACCTGCACGGCGAGGCCATGGTGAGCGGCTGGGATCTCACCCGATGGGAATGGCTGGAGGCGGATTTTCTCCCGTCCCTCTCATCGCCCTTGCCTGGCGGGGGCGAGATCTACCGTATCGGCTATCTGGCGAAGGGGGGAGGGGTATAAAGCGGAGTTATCTTTGTCATTGAGGTTGTTTTTCCATTCACTTTGGCTGTGAAAGTGATATTCGCACCGTGAACATAGGGTGTTATATCTCGCTTGTGGATGATGATGTGGCATTGTGGCCACCTGCTGCAATGAACTGGCTCAGTGGGCACATTCAGGGTGACGGCCCGCACCGGGCAGGGCATGATCCCGCAGGAATGCGTATGGACGCGTCAACCGGATCAAGGAGTTCCCATGTACCTGCCACCCCATTTCGCCGTTACCGACCCCGAGGCGCTGCACCAGCTGATGCAGGCGCACCCCCTGGGGGCCCTGATCACCTGTGGTGAAGGGGGGCTGGATGCCAACCACCTGCCGTTCGAGTTCGATGGGGAGCAGGGGGCCCACGGTGTGCTGCGGGCCCATGTGGCCCGCAACAACCCGCTTTGGCAGGAGGTGAAAGAGGGCGACGAGGTGCTGGTGATCTTCAGAGCCGCCGAGGGTTATATCTCTCCCAGCTGGTATCCGGGCAAGCAGGTGCATCATCAGCAGGTGCCCACCTGGAACTATGCCGTGGTGCACGCCCATGGCCGTATCCGGGTGAGGGACGATGCCCGCTTCGTGCGTCGCCTGCTCGCGACCCTGACCCGTACCCACGAGGCGGGAGAGTCCATTCCCTGGAAGATGGCGGATGCACCGAGAGACTATCTCGAGACCATGGTGCAGGCCGTGGTGGGCATTGAAATCGAGATCGACCACCTGGTCGGCAAGTTCAAGCTGAGCCAGAACAAGGAGGCGGCGGATCGCCTGGGAGCGGCCAATGCCCTGCAGGAGCGCGGGCAGAGCGCGCTGGCCGGCGCCATGCTGAACCCGCCCCCTTCACAGTCCTAGCGTGACACCTTGAGATTCGGCCCGACAAAAACGGCAACCGTCTGGTTGCCGTTTTTCATGGTTCCACTCCCGCTCACGCGCTGGCATTGAGCAGCTTGCCGACGCCTTCCCCCGGGCCCTGGGGCAGGGTCTGTTTGAAGGCATAAAGCAGCTGATCGAGGTTGAGGTCGCTGTTGCCGAGGGAGCCCTTGAGGGTGTCGAGCTCGCTTTGCAGCGCATCGAGGCGGGTGCTCTGGGTGCCGTCTGCCAACTGGGTGCGGGCGGCATCGATGGCCTGGGGCAGGGGCTGATCCGAGGATTCCTGACCCAGGGTCTGCATCAGCGCCCCCATGAAGTGGTTGATGGCGGGGCGGTTCTGCTCGCTGTCAGCCTCCTGGATGCCGAGGCGCTGGAACAGGCTCTGCACCGTGGGGGCAAGGTGCGGTTCCTGCACGGCGGGCTCGGTCTTGGCGGGCGGCGTGCTGTCGCCCAGCAGCTTGCTGCCGAGCTTGAGGGCAAGGGAGGCGAGGGGAAGCAGGGTGCCGATGGCGATCATGATGTCACTCTCCGTACGACTGATGTCATGACGGAGCAGGGATCGGGCCAGCTTGGCGAACATTCAACCGAAAAATGCCAGGGGATTGATCCTGCTGTGAATTTCGTTTTTGCCAGGCAGAGGGCGGGCGGGTGCGAACGGGGGCGGCGGCAAACCCTTGCAGCCCGGGGGCTGGCCGGTTTGCCGCCCGGCTTGCCGGATCAGAGCTCCTTGAACGGGCGGCGCTTCTCCTCCTCGATGACGATGGCCTCCAGATTGGCGATGCGCTCCTGCAACTCCTTGATGATCATGTCCTGCTTGCCGAGACGGTCGGTAATGCGGGCATCCCCCATCTGGTAGCGGGCGCGTTTGGTGAGATAGCTGAACGACACGCTGATAAAGACGATCAGGACAATACCTGTCCACATGGTCATGAATGACTCCTTTCAAGATTTGAACGAGAGGATCTGTCTCCCGCGCTGTCGTTGTCTCATACCCGACCTTGGGCGGCAATGCCCGCCTGGTTGTTCAGAGCGGCCAGAGCGGCCAGCCGAGCCAGATCCCGAGCAGCAGCAACTGCCCCCAGACGATGGCCCAGAACCGCAGGCGGTAGCTCCCTTTCTGGGTCTTGTGGCGCAGCCACTGGCGGGCGACCAGGGCGCCGGGCCAGCCGCCGCACAGCTCAAGCAGATGCAGGCGGGCCTCGGGCACGCGCCAGCCGCCACGAATGGCCTGGCGTTTGTCCCAGGCGTAGACGACCAGGGTCAGCAGGCTCATCAGCAGGATCAGGGCCAGCGGCCACCAGTTGGCATCGTGCGCGCCGAGCCAGCCTGCCCAACCCAAAGGCAGCAGGGCAAGGGCCATCATGACAGGCACGCCTGATCCCGAGTCTCGCCCGGTTGTAGCGTGCGGATCACCCGGGCCGGATTGCCCACCGCCAGGGAGTCCGCCGGGATGTCCCGGGTGACCACGGCGCCAGCCCCTATGATGGAGCGGGGCCCTATGGTGACGCCTGGGCAGATGATGGCCCCGCCGCCAATCCAGCAGTCATCGCCGATCCGCACCGGCTTGTTGTAGGCGGTCCAGTTGCGTCGCTCCAGATAGTCCATGGTGTGGGTGGCGGTGTAGATCTGCACGTTGGGGGCCAGCAACACATGGTTGCCGATGTGCACCTCGCCCACGTCGAGTATGGTGACGTTGAAGTTGAAGAAGGTCTTCTCGCCGATGTGGATGTTGCGGCCGAATTCGCAGGTGAAGGGGGTGCTGATCCAGCAGGAGTCGGGACAGTGGGCGAAGAGGTCGCGGCAGATCTGCTGGCGCAGGACGTGATCCCCCGCCGGTGAGGCGTTGAGCCGGCTCAGCAGCGCCTGGCCGCGAATGCGGTCGTTCGCTATCTCCTCGCTCTGGCTGTCCAGGGCGCCCCCCGCCAGTACCTTGTCCCAGTCGCTTGCCATGGTCATCTCCTCCTGCTGCAAGAGGGGGCAGTATACGCGACAAGGGGAAAGGGTGTCAGAGTGCCGGGCCCGCCAGGTGATCCCCGTCATCATGTCATCAGGACAAGGGGCAGGATGAGCAGGATGGAGACGAGGTAGGGGAGCAAGACCCGCCGCCCCAGGCTGCGTCCGCCAATCACCAGTGCCAGCACCCCTTTCACCAGGGAGTTGACCAGCCCGGCGAGCAGTATGCCCCTGGCGGCTACCTCCAGGGCCAGCTCCTTCTGGGCGAGCTGGGAGAGGGAGAGGGTGATGGCGTCCACGTCCGTGATGCCGGAGACCAGCGACAGCAGATAGACCCCGGAGTTGCCCACCTTGCTTTGCAGCAGGGTGGCCATGAAGCCGATGAGGGCGAGCAGCAGACCGAACTTGATGGCGGTGGCGAGATCCAGCGGGTTGCGGGTTTCGGGCTGTACCGGGCCGTCCAGCATCTCTTCCCGCTGGCGCCAGAACCAGAAGGCAAAGCCGTAGACGATGGCCGCCAGCAGCAGCAGGGGGGCGGCCAGACGCAGCGCCAGCTCCCCGTGGATGATCAGCACCAGTGCCAGCAGCCTGAGCCACATGGTGGCCCCCGCCAGCAGGATGCCGGTGGCCAGCAGCCGCTCCAGCCCTCCTTGCTCCTTGTTGAGGCGGGCAAATTGCAGGGTGAGGGCGGTGGAGGAGGCGAGCCCCGCCAGCATGCTGGTGAGCACCAGCCCGGAGCGGGTGCCGAGCAGGCGCACCGCGAAGTGACCACAGAACGAGATGCCGGCGATCACCACCACCATCAGCCAGATCTTGAAGGGATTGAAGGCATTGAGGGGACCCATCTCGGTATCGGGGAGCACCGGCAGCAGCACCAGGGAGATGAGCAGAAAGCGCAGGGTGGCGTGAAATTCCAGTTCGCTCAAGAACAGCATCCCCTGCTGGATCTTGCCCTTGAGCCCCATCAGGAGGGCCGCCAGCACGGCGCAGGCCACCGCCTCGCTCGGGCTCTGCAGCACCGACATCAGCCCCAGCAGGTAGGTGAGCACCATGGCTACCGAGCTGGTGAGGCCGAACTCCCCCTGCCAGCGCTGGGCCAGCCAGACCGAGAGGCCGCACCCCGTCACCACGGTCAGCAGACCGAGCAGGGCCAGCCAGGGCCCCAGGGTGGGCAGCAGCAGGGCGCAGACCCCGCCGAGCAGACCGATGAGGCCATAGGTGCGCATCCCGGCGATGCGCTGGTTGTCTCCGAGCTGGCGCACCTGCCAGCCCCGCTCCAGCCCGATGATGAGCCCGATGGCCAGGGACACCAGGGCGCCGTAGACGGGCTCGGCCTCTATCCACATGGGTTTCTCCTCCCGCTGCCGTTTCAGTGAGGATGGCACAGGACATCCCGGGGCAGGGGGAGCTGGCTCACAGAGCGGGTGTCCCGCCTGCCGGGGTCTTGCAAACAAAAAAAAGGCGCCACCTGGAGGGGGCGCCTGGAAAGGTCAAACCTTGCGGTTTGCAGACCAACGGAACCAAAGATCACACACTTCACACTCAGCACTGCTGTGGGGGCAGGGCTCAACCCTGCCACTTGCCTCCTTCCACTATCACGTCGTTGGGATCGGTATCGGCGCTTAAGCGATCGCGCACATACTGGTCGTAGAGTTTGAGCAGGTACTTCTCTTCCCCCAGCTTGACGAGACGGTCGTTGACCCAGTCACGCAGCTCGATATTGCCCTTCTTCACCGCCGGCGCGATGGGGTCTTCCGAGCCCAGCTTCTCGGGCAGCACCCGATAGCCCGGGTTCTCCTTGGCCCAGCTGAACAGCACCAGGTTGTCCTGGGCATAGGCATCGCCACGGCCCTGGGCCAGCGCCTGCAGGGATTCGGTGTTCTTCTCGAACTTGAGCACCTTCCAGTCCGGGTGGTTGCGGGTCAGCCAGATGTCGGCCGTGGTGCCGGTAGTGACGATAAGCCACTTGCCGGCCAGATCGTCGAGCTTCTTGGCGTCGCTGCCTTCCGGCACCAGCACCTGCACCGCGACCTTGAGGTTCGGGTTGGTGAAGTCCACCACCTGCCGCCGCTCCGGGGTCACCGTCATGTTGGCGAGGATGAGATCCACCTTGTCGCTCTGCAGGAAGGGGATGCGGCTGGCGGGCTCCACCGCCACGAACTCGACCTTGTTCTCGTCTCCCAGCAGATCCTTGGCGAAGCGGCGGCCGAGGTCGGTGTCAAAGCCGACGTAGTTGCCCTTCTCGTCCACATAGCCAAACGGCGGCTTGTCGGTGAAGACGCCGACGATGAGCTTGTCCCGCGCCTTGATCTTGGCGAGGGAACCGTCTTCTGCCTGGGCGGCGCCGCTGGCGAGGCCCAGGCCGATGAGGGCGCTAAACAGGACCGAGGTAATTATCTTCATGCTGACTCCTTTCGTTTGCTGACAGTTGTATAAGAAAACTTGGCGAGGAACTGGCGGGCACGCTGGCTCCTGGGATTGTCGAAAAATTGATGGGGGGCGGCCTGCTCCAGGATGTGGCCGCCGTCCATGAAGACGATGCGATCCGCCACCGCCTGGGCGAACGCCAGCTCGTGTGTGACGATGAGCAGGGTCATGCCGCTGCCGGCGAGATCCCGGATCACCTCCAGCACCTCCTGTACCATCTCGGGATCCAGCGCAGCGGTCACCTCGTCAAACAGCATCACCTGGGGGTTCATGCACAGGGCCCGCACGATGGCGATGCGCTGCTGCTGGCCGCCGGAGAGCTGGCGCGGATAGTCGTGGCGCCGCTCCCACAGACCGATGCGAGTCAGCAGCTGTTCCGCCTGCAGCAGGGCCTCGGCCCGCTCCCGCTTCTGCACCTGCACAGGGCCGAGCAGCACGTTCTCCAGCACCGTCAGGTTGGGGAAGAGGTGATAGCTCTGGAACACCATGCCGATGCGCTGGCGTACCCGCTGCCAGTCGGTGCTGGCATCCAGCAACTCTCCGTCGAAGCGAATGTCGCCCCCCTGAATGGGTTCGAGCCCGTTGAGGGTGCGCAGCAAGGTGCTCTTGCCGCAGCCGCTCGGCCCCAGGATGACGATCACTTCCCCTGGGTTCACCGTGAGGCTGACCTCGTCCAGTACCCGGTTTTGGCCGAATTGTTTGCTGACAGCATTGAGTTCAAGCAGAGGTGTCATACCGCGTTACCCCATTGTTGCTCCAGCCGGCGCGAGGCGAGCGAGAGCAGATAGCAGACCAGAAAAAAGAACAGGAACAGCAGACCGTAAATAAGCAGCGAGCCATAGGTGCGCTCGATGATCTGCTGGCCCACCTTGATCACCTCCACCACCCCGATCAGCACCGCCAGCGAGCTGGTCTTGATGATGCGGGTGTAGATGTTGATGGTCGGCGGCGTCAGCCGTTGCAGCGCCTGGGGCAGCAGCACGTGGCGATAGAGCTGCCAGCGGGAGAGCCCGAGCGCCAGCCCGGCCTCCTGCTGGCCGCGGGCGAGGGACTTGAGACCGCCGCGCACCACTTCACCCACCTCGCTGGCGCCCCACAGGGCCAGCACCAGCACGGCGCACCAGAAGGCCGGGATGTCCAGGCCGAAGAAGATCGGCAGCCCGAAGAAGAAGAGGTAGAGCCAGACCAGCACGGGCACCACCCGAAACAGCTCCAGATACACCTGCAGCAGCCCCCGAACCAACCGGCCTCCCTGTTGCGCCAGCACGCCGTAACCGACCCCGCCCAGGGTGGCGAACAGGATGGCTAGCAGCGAGATGGCGAGGGTCTGACCCGCGCCCACCGCCAGCAGCGGCAGCGCCTGGGTCAGCTGCTCAATGACCGAACTGACCATGTTGCAGCCTCCTTTCCTGCGCCTTGGTGACGAGTGATAGCGGTAGCAGGACGATCGATGCCTGCATCAGCGATTCAGTGACCGAACTGACCATATTGCAGCCTCCTTTCAACGACGCGCAGGGCGAGGGACAGCGGCAGAAAGATCAGCACGCACATCAAGGTCAGCACCGCCAGCATCTCGTAGGTCTTGTAGTAGAGGGCGATGTAGTTCTTGGTGGTGTAGAGGAGCTCGGGCACCGCCACCGCCGAGGCGACCGTGGTCTCCTTGAGCAGGAAGATGAAGTTGGCAAACAGCGCCGGCAGGCTGGCGAGCCAGGCCTGGGGCAGTTGGACGTGGCGCAGCAGCTGCCAGCGGGAGAGACCGATGGCCCGGCCCGCCTCCAGCTGACTGGCGGGCACCGCCTGCACCCCCGCCCGCAGCGCCTCGGTCAGGTAGCCGCCGCCGAGGAAGGTCATGGCGATCACCGCAGTGGCAAAGCCGGAGAGCGAGATGCCGAGCGCCGGCAGCCCGAAGTAGAGAAAGAACAGCTGGATCAAGAGCGGCGTGTTGCGGGCCAGCTCCACATAGGCGCGGATCACCCGGTTCAGCCAGGGCTTGTGCAGGCTTTGCAGCGTCACGTTGAGCATCGCCACGGCGAGCGAGGTGAGGATCACGATGGCGCCGAGCTGCAGGGTGACCCAGACCGATTGGCCGAAGGCCGGCAGTGTGTTGAGGACAAAGGACCAGTCGAAGCTCATGCCGGTATCCTCCCGTCGCGGCGCAGCCGCTGGGGCAGCACTGTGATGGCGTCCGGGTACTTGATGCCGGCACCTGTGTTGAGCACCACCACCCGCTCGCCCCCCCGTATCCAGCCCGCTTCCCGCAGCTGGCGGGCGGCGGCGAAGGCGGCCGCCCCTTCCGGGCAGACGAAGCTGCCTTCGCGCGCGGCGAGCTGTCGGATCTCGCGCTGGATGGCGCTATCGTCCACCGCGACGGCGCATCCCTCGGTGCGATAGAGGGCGTCCAGCACCAGAAAGTCCCCCAGCGCCTTGGGCACGTTGATGCCAAAGGCCAGGGTCTGGGAATCGGGCCAGAAGCGCGATTCGCGCTCCCCCTGCTGCCAGGCCTGGACGATGGGGGCGCAGCCGCTCGCCTGCACCGCCACCAGTCGCGGCAGTGGCCCCTTGACCCAGCCCAGCTCCTGCAACTCCCGCAGCGCCTTGTAGATGCCGATGAGACCGACTCCGCCGCCGGTGGGGTAGAGGATGACGTCCGGCAGGGTCCAGCCGAGCTGCTCGGCGATCTCCAGCCCCATGGTCTTCTTGCCCTCGATGCGATAGGGCTCCTTGAGGGTGGAGGCATCGAACAGCCCCTGCTCGGCCACCGCCTCGGCCACCTGGCGACCGGCGTCGCTGATGAGGCCGTCCACCAGATAGAGGCGGGCACCGGCCAGCGAGGTCTCCAGTCTTGTGATGGCGGGGGCCGCCTGGGGCATGACTATGGTGCTGCGCAGTCCGGCGCGGGCGCCATAGAGCGCCCAGGCCGCCCCGGCGTTGCCGTTGGTGGGCATGGCGAAGTGGGTGATGCCGAGCTCCCGGGCGCGGGAGACGCCGACCGCGGCGCCGCGGGCCTTGAAAGAACCGGTGGGGATGATGCTCTCATCCTTCATCCAGAGATCCGGAATGCCGATCTGCTTGCCGAAAGCGGGCAGGGGCAGCAGGGGAGTGAAGCCTTCCCCCAGGGTGATCACCTGGGCGGGGTCGCGCACCGGCAGCAGCTCGTGGTAGCGCCACAGGCTGGCGGGGCGCCCCAGCAGCGCGGCCGGGTGCCAGGCCTGTTTCAGGGCCTCGAGGTCGTAACTGGCCAGCAAGGGGGCACCGACCGGGCTCAACTGCTGGGGCTGATCGGCATCCACTATCTCGCCGGTCTTGCTGCAACGCAGATGTGATAGGTAGCTGTACGGCATGCTTTATCCTGAATGGCTCACGTTGGCTGGTGTCTTATTCCATCCTGTGACCCAAGGGCCGGATAACAAACAAAATAAAGCGGCAAACTTAAGCGAAAAAATTCATATGGCTCCCCCGTGTCGGCGGACCACCCTCTGCCACCGGTCGGGGGGGGTTGGGCCATCCGGCGCGCTTTGTTACCCTGCCCGCTCACTCAAACCGCAGGGAGCCGCCTCGATGCGAGCCATTGTCAGCCTGCTGGCCCTGTCACTGCTCTGTGCGTGCAGCGGCCAGCCAACCAGAGAGGATGCCATGTCAGGGAATACGCGCCTTCACTACCCCGTCACCCGCCAGGGTGAGCAGGTGGATCACTATTTCGGCCAGGCCGTGGCCGACCCCTATCGCTGGCTGGAGGATGATCGCAGCCCCGAGACGGAGGCCTGGGTCAAGGCCCAAAACCGGGTGACTCAGGGTTACCTGGCGCAGATCCCGTATCGCGCCGCCATCAAGGAGAAGCTGGCCGCCTCCTGGAACTACGCCAAGGAGGGAGCACCGTTTCGCGAGGGGCGCTACCACTACTTCTTCAAGAACGACGGCCTGCAGAACCAGAACGTGCTGTGGCGCCAGCAGGAGGGCAAGCCGGCCGAGGTGTTCCTCGATCCCAATACCCTCAGCCCCGACGGCACCACGGCGCTGGATCAGCTGAGCTTCTCCCGTGATGGCCGCATCCTGGCCTACTCCTTGTCGCTGGCCGGCAGCGACTGGCGCGAGATCCACCTGATGGACGTACAGAGCAAGCAGCCGCTGGAGGCGCCCCTCAAGGACGTGAAGTTCAGCGGCATCAGCTGGCTCGGCAACGAGGGCTTCTTCTACTCGAGCTACGACAAGCCCGACGGCAGCGAGCTGTCGGCCAGGACCGATCAGCACAAGGTCTATTTCCACCGGCTCGGTACGGCGCAGGAGGATGACCGACTGGTGTTTGGTGCCATCCCGGCCCAGCACCACCGTTACGTGGGGGCGACCGTCACCGAAGATGACCGCTTCCTGCTTATCTCGGCGGCGAACTCCACCTCAGGCAACCGCCTCTATGTGAAGGATCTGAGCCAGGAGAACGCGCCGCTGCTGACGGTGCAGGGGGATCTGGATGCGGACGTGAGCCTGGTGGACAACAAGGGCGGCACCCTTTACCTGCTGACCAACCGGGACGCCCCCAACGGCCGGCTGGTGACGGTGGATGCCGCCAACCCGGGCCCGGCCCACTGGCGGGATCTCATCCCCGAGCGTCAGCAGGTGCTGACGGTACACAGCGGCAGCTGCTATCTGTTCGCCGAGTACATGGTGGATGCCACCGCCCGGGTCGAGCAGTTCGACTACGAAGGCAAGCGGGTGCGCGAGGTGGCGCTGCCCAGCCTTGGCAGCGTCAGCGGCTTCAACGGCAAGCACGACGATCCCGCCCTCTACTTCGGCTTCGAGCACTATGCCCAGCCGCCGACTCTCTACCGGTTCGAGCCCAAGAGCGGCGCCATCAGCCTCTATCGGGCCTCGGCGGCGCCGTTCAAACCGGAGGATTACGTTTCCGAGCAGCGCTTCTACCAGAGCAAGGACGGCACCCGGGTGCCGCTCATCATCAGCTACCGCAAGGGGCTGAAACTCGATGGCAGCAACCCGACCATCCTCTATGGCTACGGCGGTTTCGACGTGAGCCTGACCCCAAGCTTCAGCGTAGCGGTGGCCAACTGGCTGGATCTGGGGGGCGTCTATGCGGTGGCCAACCTGCGCGGGGGCGGCGAGTATGGCCAGGCCTGGCATCTGGCGGGCACCCAGCAGAACAAGCAGAACGTGTTCGACGACTTCATCGCGGCGGCCGAGTACCTCAAGGCCGAGGGCTACACCCGCACCGATCGGCTGGCGATCCGAGGTGGCTCCAACGGCGGTCTGCTGGTGGGGGCGGTCATGACCCAGCGGCCGGATCTGATGCGGGTCGCCCTGCCGGCGGTGGGGGTGCTCGACATGCTGCGCTACCACACCTTCACCGCCGGGGCGGGCTGGGCCTATGACTACGGCACCAGCGCCGACAGCGAGGCGATGTTCGACTACCTGAAGGGCTACTCGCCGCTGCACAACGTCCGGGCCGGGGTCAGCTACCCCTCGACCCTGGTGACCACGGCGGATCACGACGATCGGGTGGTGCCGGCCCACTCCTTCAAGTTTGCCGCCACCCTGCAGGCCGACAATGCCGGCCCCCATCCCCAGCTCATCCGCATCGAGACCAATGCCGGGCACGGGGCGGGCACGCCGGTGGCCAAGCTTATCGAGCAGAGTGCGGATATCTATGCCTTCACCCTGTACGAGATGGGCTACAGGGAGCTGCCGCGTCAGCCTTGATCCGGGCGAGACGGGCGCCAGCCATCCACTATCATCAGGGCCCTGCGGGGCCCTTTTTATTGCCGCGCGTTGTAAGAGCTGCGCTGGCAGCAATAGCTGCGACCATCCCTGTCTCGCCGCTGGCCCGTTTTGGCAGACGGGCCCCATCTGTCATCCCCCCGGTGGTATAGTCAGCCACAAGATCCGCATTCAAGGAGTCCATCGTGAAGAAGATCATCTACATCCTGCTGGGGTTGGCGCTGGCGGCCGTGGTGGCCATCGCCGCCCTGGTGTCCCTCATCGATCCCAATCAGTTCAAGCCCCAGCTGGTGGAACAAGTGCGCAAGAGCACCGGCCGCGAGCTGGTGATACAAGGGGATATCGGCTGGCGTTTCTGGCCGAGCCTCGGCCTCTCTCTCGAGAAGGTGGCGCTGCGCAACCCCGCCGGCTTTGCCGAGCCCGACCTGGTGCGATTCGAGCAGGGTGAGGCCTCGGTAGGCCTGCTGCCGCTGCTCTCCCACCGGCTTGAGATTGGCAAGGTGACCCTGAGCGGCGCTCATCTGTTTATCCAGACCAGGGCTGACGGCAGCTCCAACCTGAGTGACCTGCTCAAGTCCTCCGCCGACCCCAAGGGGGAGGCGACAACCTCCGAGCCCGCCGCAACGACGCCCCCAGCTGCCAGTGACAAGCAGCCCTGGCAGATCAGCCTGCAAGGCATCGCGCTGGTGGATGCCAGCGCCCTGGTGCGGGACGACCTTAGCGGTACCGTCTCCCGGCTCGACCGGCTGGATCTCGATCTGGGGCAGTTGACCCCGGGGGAGTGGGTACCGGTGACCCTGGCGGCCAAGGGGGCACAGGGGGATCTGGCCTTTGATCTCAAGGGTCAGGCCCAGCTCAAACCGGCCCGGGAGGCCATGAAGAGCGAGCTCAAGGATCTCAATCTCAGCGGCAGCCTGAACCAGCCGGCGCAGCGGCTCGATGCCTTCTCCCTCAAGGCGGATCGGCTGGCATTGGGGGAGTGGAGCAGTCTGAGCCTTAGCCTCAGCGGGGCACTGGGGGCAGCGGACAAGCCGACCCTGGCCGGTACGCTGGAGGGGACCCTCAAGGCGCGCCTCGATGAAAACCGGCAACTGCTGGAGCTGTCGGATGCCGTGCTGGCCGCCAAGCTGAGCGGCGATGCCCTGCCGCGCCCGCAGATGCAGCTCAAACTCGCTGGCTTTGCCCGCGCCGAGCTGGACAAGCAGAGCGTCGCCCTCAGCAACCTGGTGATGGGGGTGGATGATGCTCTGCTGAGCGGCAGCGGCGCCGTTCGTCTGGGGGCCGTACCCAAAGTGGACTTTGACCTCAAGGGGGACAAGCTCGATCTCGACGGCTGGCTCGGTCAATCGGCCAAGGCCGCGCCCGCTGCGGCCGCCTTGGGAGCGGCTGCACCGGCCGGAGCAAAGGATCAGGCAGCGGCGCCCGCCAACAGGGCGCTCTCCACGGTAGAGCCTGATCTGACCGCCCTCAAGTCGGTGGACCTGTCTGGCCGCCTGCAACTGGGCAGCCTGCGCCTCAAGGGGCTGGATCTCAGCGCCGTCGATCTGCAACTGGCCCTGGCGGGTGGTCAGCTCACCCTCAAGCAGTTCAGTGCCGGGGTGGCCGGCGGCAAGGTGACCGCCAGCGGTCTGCTCGATGCCCGTCAGCAACCCGCCCGCTATCAGGTGCATAAGCGGGTGCAGGGAGTCGATGTGCGGCCGCTGTTGCAGACCCTGGCCCAGACCGACCTGCTGGAAGGCAAAGGGGATCTGGAGGTGCAGGTGCAGGGTAGCGGTCTTTCCGAGCAGGCGCTGCGCAGCCGGATGCAGGGCAAGGTGAACCTCAAGTTGAGCGATGGCGCCCTGCACGGCATCAACCTGGCGGAGATGATCCGCGAGGCGCGGGCCACCCTGACCGGCAAGGGGGCGGATCAGGTGAAGGAGGTGCGCAAGACCGACTTCAGCGCCCTCACCGCCAGCTTCCAGATTGCCAACGGGATTGCCAGGAGCGATGACATCCAGCTCTTTGCCCCCGCCCTGCGGGTGAAGGGGCAGGGCCAGACCGCCCTGGTGCCGGAGACCCTCGACTTCCTGTTCCTCACCTCCGTGGTGGAGAGCAGCAAGGGGCAGGGGGGCAAGACGGTGGATGAGCTCAAGGACATCACCATACCGGTGCGCATCGGCGGCCACTGGCAGGCGCCGAGCTACCGGCTCGACGTGAAGGAATTGCTCAGCAACAACAAGGTGCTGGAGGAGAAGGCCCGCAAGGAGACCGAGCGCGGTCTCAAGAAGCTGCTGGGTGACAAGGCCGACAACGAAGGGGTGAAGGGGGTGGCGGACCAGCTGCTCAAGGGCCTGTTCAAATAGCCAGCCTCCCGTTGTTGTCATCAAGAGCCCGCCCCGTGCGGGCTCTTTGCTGTGGTGCCGGGCGTTACGGGACGAGGTGTGGTCGGCAACATGAGGTACTATGCGAAACAGTCTTCGAAACCGGGAACCAGGAGGGTTCATGAACAAACGGGTGCTGATCACCGGCGGTGGCAGAGGTATCGGGGCCGCGACAGCCCGCTATCTGGCGGCGCAGGGTTACCATCTCTGTCTCAATTATCGTCAGGACAGGGCGTCCGCCGAGGCGGTGGTGGCCGAGATCCTGGCCACCCATCCGGTCGAGTGCATCGCGGTGCAGGCCGATGTCAGCGTGGAGGCCGAGGTGGTGCGCCTGTTCGAGGAGATGGACGCGAGGCTCGGCCCCGTCACTCATCTGGTGAACAACGCCGGCAGGTTGCAGCCCCAGATGCGGGTGCTGGAGATGAGCGCCGAGCGCATCAACCAGACCCTGACCACCAATGTCACCAGCTGCTTTCTCTGCTGCCGCGAGGCGGTGCGCCGCATGACGGCAGGGGGCGCCATCGTCAACGTCTCTTCCGCCGCCGCGCGCCTGGGCTCCCCCGGGGAGTACGTGGATTATGCCGCCGCCAAGGGGGCCGTCGACGTGCTGACCAAGGGGCTGTCGCTGGAGCTGGCGGCTCAGGGGATCCGGGTCAACGGGGTGCGCCCGGGTTTCATCTACACCGACATGCATGCCGACGGCGGCGAGCCCGGCCGGGTGGACAGGATCAAGGGGGCCATTCCGCTGCAACGGGGCGGCGAACCCCGTGAGGTGGCGGCCGCCATCGCCTGGCTGCTGTCGGACGAGGCCTCCTATGCCACCGGCACCTTTATCGATGTGGCAGGCGGGCGCTAGGTCATCTTCAACAAGCCTTTCGTCAACGAGAAGGGGCGCCATGGCGCCCCTTCTGCTTATTCTCCCAGCAGCTGTTGCCAGACCGCCAGCACATGGCCCCGCTCTCGCGGCAACTGATCGTCCCCCACCTTGCGGGAGATCTCCGAGAGGTTGAGGCGATGGCCGAGGTTGCGGATCTCCAGATAGGCCTGCTTGAGCCCCTCTGCCTGCTCCAGTGTGAGCACTCCCGCCATCACGCACTCATCGAAGATGCGCACATTGTCTGACCAGCGGGTGAGGGCGTCCGGCTCACCGCAGGCATGGGCCAGCACCAGGTACTGGGCGATGAACTCGATGTCCACCATGCCACCGGGGGACTGCTTGAGATCGAACTCTCCCTCTCCCGCCTTGAGCAGGTGATCCCGCATCTTCTGGCGCATCTCCCGCACTTCGCGGGCCAGGGTGGGCAGATCCCGCTCCTTGGCCAGCACGTTGCGGCGGATGCGGGCAAATTCGGCGACCACGGCATCATCGCCATAGATGGGACGGGCTCGCACCAGAGCCTGATGCTCCCAGGTCCAGGCTTCCTGCTGCTGGTACTGCTCATAGGCCGACAGCGATGAGACCAGCAGGCCTGAGTCGCCGGAGGGGCGCAGCCGCATGTCGATCTCGTAGAGGATGCCGGACGGAGTGCGGGTGCTGAACAGATGCAGGATCCGCTGGGCCAGGCGCAGGTAGAACTGGCGGCTGTCGATGGGCTTGCGGCCATCGGTGTAACTGTTGGGGTCGCCGCCGTGCAGGAACACCAGATCGAGATCCGAGCCGTAGCCGAGTTCGATGCCCCCCAGCTTGCCGTAGGCCACCACCGCAAAGCCGCGCTGGCCGCTCACCGCCACCTCGGGCGGCACCCCGTAGCGTTCGCTCATCTGGGCCCACGCCTGATTGACCACCTCCTCGGTGATCGCCTCCGCCAGCCAGGTGAGGTGGTCGCTCACCTTCATCAGCGGCAGGGCGCCGGCGATGTCGGCGGCGACGATGCGCAGCAGCTGCACCTGCTTGAACTGGCGCAGCGCCTCCATCTGCTGCTCCACATCCTCCTCGGGGATGCGCAGGAGGAACTGGCGCAACTGGGGCTTGTACTGATCCAGCGGGGTGGGGTGGTAGAGGTGCTGGGGATCCAGCAGCTCGTCCAGCAGGATGGGGTAGCGGGCCAGCTGCTCGCTCACCAGGTTGCTCTCGTCACACAGGCGTACCAGCTGGCGCAGGGCTGCGGGGTTTTCCGCCAGCAGTTGCAGATAGGCGCTGCGGGTGAAGATGCGGGTCAGCAGGGTGCAGACCCGCTCGAACAGGCGGGCGGGCTCGCGGCTCGCCACCACCAGCCGCAGCAGCTCCGGCATCAGCCAGTCCAGGGCGATGCGCCCCTGGGGCCCCACCTGACGGCGCTTGTACTCCTCCTTGAAACGCAGCAGGGCGGCGCAGAGGGGGGCGGGCTCCACCACTCCCTGCGTGGTCAGCAGTTTTTCCAGCTCGGCGGCATCAAGCTCGGTGCGCCAGAGATCGAGCCAGAGCTGTTCCAGGTGGGCGGGGGCCTCCTTCTCTTCCCCCACCACGGCGACGAACTCCTGATGGACGGCGGCCATCTCCTCATCGAGGTGGGCCATGAAGGCGTCCCAGTCGGTAAAGCCGAGGGTGGCGATGAGCCGCTGGCGATCCCGATCCTCGGTGGGCAGAGTCTGGGTCTGCTGATCGCCGATCTCCTGCAAGATGTTTTCCACCCGGCGCAGGAAGCGATAGGCGGTGAGCAGGCGTTCGCACTGGCTCCCCTCCAGGGCACCCCCCTGGGCGATGGCGGCCAGCGCCTCGGGCAGGTGGCGTACCCGCAGGGCGGGCTCGCGCCCGCCACGGATGAGTTGCAGCGCCTGGGCGATGAACTCCACCTCGCGAATGCCCCCGGCCCCCAGCTTGATGTTGCCCTCCAGTCCCTTGCGGCGCACCTCGGCGGCGATCATCGCCTTCATCTGGCGCAGGCCGTCGATGACGCCGAAGTCGATATAGCGGCGGAACACGAAGGGGCGCAGCAGTTCGGTCAGGGCCATGGCGTGTTCGCACTGGGGGCCCAGCACCCGCGCCTTGACCATGGCGTAGCGCTCCCAGTTGCGGCCGTGATGCTGGTAGTAGTCCTCCATGGCGGCGAAGGAGATGGCGAGCGGCCCCGCATCGCCAAAGGGGCGCAGCCGCATGTCGACCCGGAACACCTGACCATCCTGGGTGGGCTGGTGGAGGGCGTTGATGAGACGCTGCCCCAGCTTGATAAAGAACTGCTGATTGGCGAGCTCCCGCCGCCCGCCAACGGTGTAGCCGTTCTCGGGGAAGGTGAAGATAAGGTCGATGTCCGAGGAGAAGTTGAGCTCGCCGCCGCCGAGCTTGCCCATCCCGAGGATGAGCAGCGGCTGGGGGTTACCATCGCCGTCCATGGGGGTGCCCAGCTCGCTGCACTGTTTGGCGTAGAGCCAGTCGCGGGCTCCACAGATGAGGGCATCCGCCAGCTTGGTGAGATGGATGAAGCTCTCTTCGACCTCGGACTCCCCGAGCAGCTCGCGCCAGGCGATCACCAGCATGCGGCTGCGGCGGAATTGGCGCAGGATGCGCTTGAGCGCCTCCTCGTCCGCGACCTCGGCGAGCAGCGCTGCGAGCTCAGGTTCATAGGCGGGCCAGCGCTCGGCCCGGGTCAGTGCGTCCGATGCCAGGGTCTCGGCCAGCAGCCCCGGCTGCTTGATGAGGGAGTCGGCGACAAAGTCGGAGAGGCCGAGCAGGGTCAGCAGAGTCTGGCGGGTGGGCTCGGGCAGTGCGTCATACTGGGGCGCCAGAGCGAGCAGCCGCTGCCAGTGGCGCAGGGCCTGCTCCTGCAGCAAGGGAGAGAAGGCGGAGAAAGAGGGAGAGTGCTGGGCCACGGTTGCCATCCTTGTGGTTGACGAGTCTGCAGGGAGAGTGAAATGCCGGCTGCCAATCTAGCACTCCCGGGCGCTGGCGTCACAGCGCCGCTGCCCGGAAGGTGATCCGGCGACGGATCTGGCGATCGGCCGGGCTCAGGGACGCCGGTAGATCTCGGGGTCGTAGATTTCCATCAGGCTGCCGGGGCTTCTCGGCGGCACAAAACCGAAACCGGCGTAGAGGCCGTGGGCATCGGAGGTGGCGAGGGAGAGACGGCGCAGCCCTTGCAGCTCCGGGTGGGCGAGGATGGCGGCCACCAGGGCCTTGCTGTGACCGCGCCCGCGATGTTCGGGCAGCACGAAGACGTCGGCGAGATAACCGAAGGTGGCCTTGTCGGTGATGACCCGGGCGAAGGCGACCTGCTGGCCGTCGAGATAGGCTCCGAAGCACAGGGAGTGGTTGATGGCCCGCTGCAGGGTAGCGAGGGGAATGCCGAGGCACCAGTAGGCCTCTTCACTGAGGAAACGGTGAATGAGCGGGACGTCGAGGCGCCCCTTGTCGTCGCTTATCTCAAGCGCACGTTCTGTGGTCTGCATCCTGGCTCCTTGCCGTGATGAAAAAAGAAAGGCCCCTAAGGGGGCCTTCCAGTGTACTCAAATCACGACCTCAGGCCAGCCTGAAGGTTTGACGATGGGCGCCAGCATCAGGCCAGCTTGAAGGCCTGGATATGGCTGTCCAGCGTCTGGCTGTGGTGTTCCACCAGTTCGGAGGCATCTTTCAGCTCCCGCAGCACCACGACGGAGCCTTCCACCACCTGTTTGACCTGCTCCAGGTTGGCATTCATCTCCTCGGCGACCGAGCTCTGCTGCTCGGAGGCGGCGGCGATCTGGCGGTTCATGTCGGCCACTCCTTGCACCCGTTGCACTATGGTGTCGAGCTGGGTGCCTGCCTGGGTCACCTGCTCCACCCCCTTGTCCGCCTGCTGCACGCTCTCGGCCATCAGGCCGACGGCCTGGCGGGCGTTGCCCTGAAGCTGCTCGATCATCTTCTGGATCTCGACGGTGGCCGCCTGGGCACGGTTCGCGAGTTCGCGCACCTCGGAGGCGACCACGGCAAAACCGCGACCCGCCTCACCGGCGCGGGCGGCCTCGATGGCGGCGTTCAGGGCCAGCAGGTTGGTCTGCTCCGAGATGCTGCGGATGGTGTCCACCACGGAGCCGATGCGATCGACCCCGTGCTCCACTTCGTTGACCACGGTGGAGGAGCGCTGGATGTTGCCGGAGAGAGTGTCGATGGTGTTGACGGTAGCCGCCACGCAGCGGCTGCCCTCCTCGGCCAGCTGGCTGGTTTCGGCGGTGGCGTGGGACGCCTGCTCCGCGTGGTTGGCCACTTCTCGAATGGCACCGACCATCTGGCTCATGGCGCTGGCAAGCTGCTCAATCTGGGTGAACTCCTCGTTGATGGCCTCGTTCGCCTCATCCATGCAGAGAGTCACCTGGGAGGCGATCTCGTTGAGCTCCTTGCAGGCGGCACGCTGGGTCCCGAACACCTCCTTGAGGTTCTCCTGGGAGTGGGCCACCGCCTTGGCGATGTCGCCGAACTCGTCCCGGGACTTGAGCAGCACGCTGTGGCTGAGATCCTTGTTGGCGAAACGCTCCAGCAGCCCCACCAGGTAGTGGACCTGCTTGACCATGAGGCGGGAGCCGGTGAGCAGCAGCACCACGAAGACGACCCCCATGAGCGCCGTCTCCACCAGCCCGGTCCAGAGCAGGCGATCGGCGATGGTGTTGGCCATGGCGGCATCAATGCCCTCGCTGAGCAGGGTCGCTTCCAGGTTGCTGGCATCGAACCAGAGTTTGGCCAGCAGCAGCAGGGTGCTGAACACCATGAGCAGCACCACCTTGGGCACCAGTCGGATGTTGCTCATGCGCCTCTCCAGCGGGTTCAACTGCATAATTTTTCTCCTTTCAACGTCCATTATTCCTTTGCCGTCATAGCTATCGGCATTATCTTCCTTTTTATTAATTTGCACCGTGCTTAAAGTTGGAAAATGTATGCGACATCACTTAACTCATTTGCGTACCATGGATCTGCTGATGGGGTTTCTCTCCGTGATTTCGGTCTGCCTGGTGGCTGCTCGCTGGCTGGGGCACGGTGAACTGAGCCCCCAGACTTTACAGCTCTTTTATGATGTCGACAGTCTGATCTGCTACTTCTTCCTCGCTCACTTCGCCTATGGCTGGGCGCGCGCCTCCGACAGGATGGCCTTCTTCAAGAGCAACTGGTTCTATCTGCCCGGCAGCCTGCCCATGGTGGAACAACTGCGCTGGGCGCGGCTCATCCAGCTGTGGCGGGTCTACCAGTTGCTCCGGGACAGACCGGATCTGCTGGCCATGTTCCGTCGTGAACGCAACGAAACCACCCTCTCCGGCATTCTCTTCCTCTTCTTCCTGTTGCTGGGGGTCGGCTCCGGCGTCATGTACTGGCTGGAAACGGGGCAACCCGGCAGCCAGATCCAGACTCCTTACGATGCCTTCTGGTGGACGCTGGTGACCCTCTCTACCGTGGGGTACGGGGATCTGGTGCCCAAGACGGAGGAGGGGCGCTTCGTCGCCAGCCTGCTGATCCTCTTTGGTGTGGGGTTGTTTGGCGCCCTCAGCGGCTTCATGGCCAGCCTGTTCGTCCATCCCGGCAAGACCAACGACGACACCGCGGTGTGGCGACGCCAACAGAGCGAGCAGCAGGCGCAACTGCTCAAAGAGCTCAAGGCCCTGCGCGCCGAGGTGCAGGCGCTGAAACAGAAGTAGGTACGACGTCTGGAATGGTCGCGTGGCAAACCGGCGGCGCTGCGAGACAGCTCTCACTCGGGGAGATGGCGCTTTTCTTTGCTTGTCCTTTGACCCGCAGGCGGCTTAACATTCGGCCTGCAACCTAATCCAACGAAGAGAATCGATCGACCATGCGCGCCCTTCTCGGGATCCTGATCTGCTTGTGTGCCCAACAGGCACTGGCCGATACCCGCTATGTTTCAGACAACATCTTTACCTATATCCACAACGGTCCGGGTACCCAGTACCGGATCCTCGGCAGCGTCAAGGCCGGTGAGCCGCTGGAGGTCAAGGCGGTGAACCAGGAGGCCGGATTCACCCAGGTGGTGGACGGTCGTGGCCGCGAGGGCTGGATCAAGAACAGCGAGCTGCAGGGGGAGATCAGCCTGCGTGAACGCCTTCCCCAGGTTCAGAAAGAGCTGGACGAAGCCAAGGCCCGTCTGCTGAACCTCAATGGCGACAACGAGAAACGCTTCGCCGAGAAGGATGGCAAGATCGCCGAGCAGAGCAAGGAGATCGCCAGCCTCAAAGCCCGTCTGGACAGCCAGAGCGCCGAGATGAGCAGCCTCAAGGAACAGAACGACGCCCTGACCCAGAGCTATGACAACCGTGAGCACGACATGCAGATGGACTGGTTCATCCGCGGTGGTGCCATGGTGGGGGGCGGCATCCTGCTCGGGATCCTCCTGCCCATGCTCCCGCGCCGTCGCAAGAGCAGCGAGCGCTGGATGAACTGATCGCCCGGGCGGTCAACAGGATGAAAGGTCGCCAGAGGCGGCCTTTTTTCATGGTGTGCCTGGCGAGAAGAGGGCCATGACGGGGGTCGCCATCGGCCCTTCCCGCTCGTAAGATGAGGCAAACGATCTCGTGCCGCGCGCATTCTCAACAAGAGCCTTCATCATATGTCATCAACTGAACAGGCCTTCTGGTTCGTGCTGGGGGGCGATCACCTCGTCCTGCTGGATGAACAGGGGCGCATTCCACAAGGGCCCCGCGCCGTTTTGCCCCCCCATCTGCACACCGCCCCCTTCGAGCGCTTCGACGAGTGGGACGGCCTGCCTTGCCATCTGCTGGATCTGGGGGCAGAGGCGGAGACCGGGGCCATGGCCCCGCTGCGCCAGCTCATGGTGGCGGGGGACGAAGAGGGCTTTCGCCTCGCAGGACGGGCCTGGCAGCTCGCCACTTTTCGCCGTACCCATCGTTTCTGCGGTGAGTGCGGCGCCCCCATGACCCCGAGGGAAGGAGAGTGGGCCCAGGGGTGTCATCACGGCCATGTCGTCTATCCGCGCATCTCCCCCTGCATCATCGTCGCGGTGCGCAAGGGGCCGGCCATCTTGCTGGCAGCCCACCGCCGTCACTATCAGGCGGATGATCCCATGTATACCGTGCTGGCCGGCTTCGTGGAGGCAGGGGAGAATCTGGAGCAGTGCGTGGTGCGGGAGGTGTTCGAGGAGAGCGGCATCCGGGTGGCCAATGTGCGTTACGTGGCGAGCCAGCCCTGGCCCTTCCCCCACAGCCTGATGATGGGCTTCACCGCCGACTACGAGAACGGCGAGATCAAGGTGCAGGATGACGAACTGGTGGCGGCAGGGTTCTTTGAGGCTGACCGGCTGCCGCGCTTGCCCCCTCATGGCACCATAGCGCGCCGGCTCATCGAACAGTGCCTCGCCGAGGCGCGTTGAGGGAAAACGGGGGCGCTTGTATGCGCCCCCTCACATCTTTGCACTCCTGCGGCGATGTGCGGCGTCAGGGTCGCCCTCAGCCTTGCACAAAGTGGTATCATGTCCGCCATTTTATGCGTGACATGACTCAGGAACTGGGATGAAAGAGCTGAAGAACGATCGATACCTGCGTGCCCTGCTGCGCCAGGAAGTGGACATGACCCCGGTATGGATGATGCGTCAGGCTGGCCGTTATCTGCCGGAATACAAGGCGACCCGCGCCGTTGCGGGGGATTTCATGTCCCTGTGTCGCAACGCCGAGCTGGCCTGTGAAGTCACCTTGCAGCCCCTGCGCCGCTATCCACTCGATGCCGCCATCCTCTTCTCCGACATCCTGACCGTGCCCGATGCCATGGGGCTGGGCCTCTACTTCGAACACGGGGAAGGCCCGCGCTTCGAGCGCCCGATCACCTCCATGGCCGACGTGAAGGCCCTGCCCATCCCGGATCCGGAAGACGAGCTCGGCTACGTGATGAATGCGGTGCGCACCATCCGCCGCGAGCTCAAGGGCGACGTGCCGCTCATCGGCTTCTCCGGCAGCCCCTGGACCCTGGCCACCTACATGGTGGAGGGGGGCAGCACCAAGGCGTTCACCAAGATCAAGAAGATGATGTATGCAGAGCCGCAGACCCTGCATCTGCTGCTCGACAAGCTGGCGGACAGCGTGATTAGCTATCTCAACGCCCAGATCAGGGCGGGTGCCCAGGCGGTCATGGTATTCGACACCTGGGGCGGCGTGCTCACCCCGCGGGATTACCGCGATTTCTCCCTGCAGTACATGCACAAGATCGTCGATGCCCTGATCCGTGAACATGAGGGCCGCCGTGTGCCGGTCACCCTGTTCACCAAGAACGGCGGCCAGTGGCTGGAGCAGATCGCCGCCACCGGCTGCGATGCCCTGGGGCTGGACTGGACCACCGACATCGCGGACGCCAAACGCCGGGTGGGCGACAAGGTGGCGCTGCAGGGCAACATGGATCCCTCCATGCTCTACGCCACCCCGGAGCGGATCCGCGAAGAGGTCGCCACCATTCTGGCCGGTTTCGGTCATGGCAACGGCCATGTCTTCAACCTGGGGCACGGCATCCATCAGGATGTGGACCCGGAACATGCTGGCGTGTTCGTCAACGCGGTGCATGAGCTCTCCGCCCGGTACCACGGTCGCTGAGGGCTGCATACAGCGTGATGAACGGGGCCTGCGGGCCCCGTTTTGCTGTCCGTGACACAGGGGGCTGCATCCTGGTCGCGGCTCGGGTTACACTGCACCCCCATGTTGGCCGTCGTGGCCGGGATGGGGTCGTTGAGGGGCAGGAGGCTGGATGGAGAAGCGGGCGTGGGATTGGGGCATCGACCTTGGCGGGACCAAGTGCGAGTGCGTGGTGCTAGATGGCGACGAGGTGTTGCTGCGCCACCGCATTCCCACTGAACGGCGCGGCGGCTACCAGCACATGCTGGGCCAGATCGCCAAACTGGTGGACGAGTGTGCCGCCAAACTCGGTCAGCGTCCTGCACTCATCGGCATGGGGACGCCGGGGGCCCGGGACCCCCAGACCGGGCTGCTGAAAAACAGCAACACCACCGAGTTCAACGGCAAGCCGCTCAAGGAAGATCTTGAGCGCAGGCTGGGCGTCCCCGTGCTCATCGCCAACGACGCCAACTGTTTCGCCCTGGCGGAAACCCACCTGGGGGCGGTGCGCCAGCATCATCCCGATGCAAAAGTGGTGTTCGGCATCATCATGGGCACCGGGGTCGGGGCCGGCATCGTCATCAACGGCCAGATCCTCAACGGTCACCACGGCATCGCCGGGGAGTGGGGGCACAACGTCCTGTTGCCGGAGGGGCCAGAGTGCTACTGCGGCAAGCGCGGCTGCGTCGAAACCCTCATCAGCGGCCCGGCGCTGGAGGCCTGGTACGAGGCCAGGACCAAACGCCGTCTCTCGCTCGCCCAGATTGCTGCGGCCAGTGCCCATGATCATGTCGCCAGGCTCACCATGGACAGGTTGCACCTGTTGTTCGGCCAGGCCCTCGCCAACGTGATCAATATTCTCGATCCGGACGTCATCGTCATCGGTGGCGGCGTGGGCAATGTGCAGAGCCTCTATCGCGCCGGGCGCGAAACGGTATTGCCCTTCCTGTTCAACCCCCGTTTCGCCACCCCCATGATAGCGCCGGCCCTGGGGGACAGCGCCGGGGTATTCGGTGCCGCACTGCTGGCCCGCGGCGTCTTTCGCGAGGCACTGCTCTCGTGAGTCGCCCCTTCCTCCCATCCCTTTGTCGCAGCTAAGGACACAACGTTTCCATGATCAAGATTGCCATCAACGGCTATGGCCGCATCGGCCGCAACGTGCTGCGGGCCCTCTACGAGAGCGGCCGCGACAAGACTATCAAGATAGTGGCCATCAACGAGCTGGCGGCCCCCGAGGCCATGGTGCACCTGACCCGCTTCGACACCAGCCACGGTCGCTTCCGCTATCCGGTGCAACTGGCGGGCAACAGCATGCAGGTGGGGGAGGATCTCATCGCCCTGTTTGCCGAGCGGGATCCGTCGAACTTGCCGTGGCGGGCGCTGGGGGTGGACGTGGTGCTGGACTGCACCGGAGTGTTCGGCTCCCGGGCCGATGCCGAGCTGCATCTGGGGGCGGGAGCGGGCAAGGTGCTCTTCTCCCATCCGGCGGACGCGGATGTGGACGCCACCATCGTCTACGGGGTCAACCACCAGGTGCTGACCGGGCGGGAGCGGATTGTCTCCAACGCCTCCTGCACCACCAACTGCGTGGTCCCCGTCATCGAAACATTGCATCGAGAATTCGAGATAAATTGTGGTACTATTACGACAATTCATTCGGCCATGCACGATCAGCAAGTCATCGACGCCTATCACGGCGACTTGCGCAGAACCCGGGCAGCCAGCCAGTCCATCATCCCGGTGGACACCAAGCTGGCAAAGGGGTTGGAACGTATCCTTCCCCACTTCGCCGGCAAGTTCGAGGCGATCGCGGTGCGGGTACCCACCATCAATGTAACCGCCATGGATCTGAGCATTACTGTTCGTAAAAAAGTGACAGTTAGTGACGTAAATCAAGCCCTGCAACGGGCATCCAGAGGTACATTACACGGTATTCTGGACTACACGGAAGAGCCACTGGTCTCCGTAGACTTTAATCATGATGCACACTCCTGCATCATTGATGGTACCCAGACCCGGGTCAGCGATGCCAACCTCGTCAAGATGTTGATGTGGTGCGATAACGAATGGGGCTTCGCCAACCGCATGCTGGATACCACCCGGGCCATGATGGCCGCAGGCTGAAAGTCTGCACCGGGCGCAAGGTTACTGTTTTTTTAACATTACCTGAAAATATATAGAGGACTGAATATGTCTGTTATCAAGATGACCGACCTGGATCTGGCGGGCAAACGCGTTCTGATCCGTGCTGACCTGAACGTGCCGGTAAAAGACGGCAAGGTCACTTCCGATGCACGTATCGTTGCGACTCTGCCGACCATCAAGCTGGCTCTGGAAAAGGGCGCCAAGCTGATGATCACCTCCCACCTGGGTCGTCCGACCGAGGGTGAATACAACGAAGAATTCTCCCTGGCTCCGGTTGTCAACTATCTGAAAGACGCACTGTCCTGCCCGGTTCGTCTGGCCAAAGACTACCTGGATGGCGTAGACGTCGCCGCCGGTGAGCTGGTTGTGCTGGAAAACTGCCGCTTCAACAAAGGCGAGAAGAAGAACACCATCGATCTGGCCAAAAAATACGCCGCCCTGTGTGACGTCTTTGTAATGGATGCGTTCGGTACTGCTCACCGCGCCGAAGGTTCTACCTACGGTGTGGCCCAGTTCGCGCCGGTTGCCTGTGCAGGCCCCCTGCTGGCCGGTGAACTGGAAGCCCTGGGCAAAGCCATGCTGAAGCCCGAGCGCCCCATGGTTGCCATCGTGGGCGGCTCCAAGGTCTCCACCAAGCTGACCGTGCTGGAATCCCTCTCCAAGATCGCTGACCAGCTGGTGGTCGGTGGTGGCATCGCCAACACCTTCATCGCTGCTGCCGGTCACAACGTCGGCAAGTCCCTGTGCGAGCACGATCTGATCGACACCGCCAAGAAACTGGCTGCCGAAACCAACATTCCGGTGACCACCGACGTGGTTGTGGGTGCCGAGTTCTCCGAATCCACCCCGGCCACCATCAAGTCCGTGTCCGACGTGACTGACGGCGACATGATCTTCGACATCGGTCCGGATTCCGCCAAGGCCCTGGCCGACATCATCATGAACGCCAAGACCATCCTGTGGAACGGCCCGGTCGGTGTGTTCGAGTTCGACCAGTTCGCTGAAGGCACCAAGGTGATCGCCGAAGCCATCGCCGCTTCCCCGGCCTTCTCCATTGCTGGCGGTGGTGACACCCTGGCTGCCATCGACAAGTTCGGCATCGCCGACAAGGTCTCCTACATCTCCACCGGCGGCGGCGCCTTCCTGGAGTTCGTAGAAGGCAAGGTACTGCCGGCTGTCGCGATTCTCGAAGAGCGCGCCAAAGCCTAATTGACCCGGGACGGGGGGCAAAAGCCTCCCGTTTCGTTTATCATGTGGCCGCTGTGCCGGTTCATGATGAACCCCCCACTTTTTATTAACGGCATACGAGACAGGACGATTAAACATGTCTAAGAAAATTTTCGACTTCGTAAAACCCGGCGTGATCACTGGTGATGACGTTCAGAAAGTGTTCGCCATCGCCAAGGAAAACGGCTTCGCTCTGCCGGCCGTCAACTGCGTCGGTACCGACTCCGTGAACGCCGTGCTGGAAGCTGCTGCCAAGGTCAAAGCCCCGGTTATCGTACAGTTCTCCAACGGTGGTGCCGTGTTCACCGCCGGCAAGGGTCTGAAGCTGGAAGGCCAGCAAGCTGCCATCCTGGGTGCCATCTCCGGTGCCAAGCACGTGCACGCCGTTGCCGAAGCCTACGGTGTGCCGGTGATCCTGCACACCGACCACGCCGCCAAGAAGCTGCTGCCGTGGATCGACGGTCTGCTGGATGCCGGTGAGAAGCACTTCGCCGAAACCGGCAAGCCGCTGTTCTCCTCCCACATGCTGGATCTGTCCGAAGAGTCTCTGGAAGAGAACATCGACATCTGCTGCGAGTACCTGACCCGCATGGCCAAGATGAACATGACTCTGGAGCTGGAACTGGGCTGCACCGGCGGTGAAGAAGACGGCGTGGACAACAGCCACCTGGACCAATCCTCCCTGTACACCCAGCCGGAAGACGTGGCCTACGCCTACGAGCGTCTGTCCAAGATCAGCCCGCGCTTCACCATCGCTGCCTCCTTCGGCAACGTGCACGGTGTGTACAAGCCGGGTAACGTCAAGCTGACTCCGAAGATCTTGGACAACTCCCAGAAGTACGTCTCCGAGAAGTTCGGTCTGCCTGCCAAGTCCCTGGACTTCGTGTTCCACGGTGGCTCCGGCTCTACCCTGGAAGAGATCCGCGAATCCATCTCCTACGGCGTGGTGAAGATGAACATCGACACCGACACCCAGTGGGCGACCTGGGAAGGCGTGCTGAACTTCTACAAGTCCAACGAAGCCTACCTGCAAGGCCAGCTGGGCAACCCGGAAGGTGCCGACAAGCCGAACAAGAAGTTCTACGATCCGCGCGTATGGCTGCGTGCCGGTCAGACTTCCATGATCGCGCGTCTGGAGAAGGCCTTCTCCGACCTGAACGCCATCGACGTACTGTAATTCGCAGCACCTTGATTGCATGAAAAGGCGCCCTTCGGGGCGCCTTTTGCATTTCTGTGATCCTGACGGGCTGGATTGGGGATGGGGGGCTGAGTATTATCGATGACACCCGTTTAATTTAGTAAACGAATGCAACCAGGCAGGATGCTGAGCATGCAGACAGGAAGACAGGGACATCAGGAACACACGGCCTCCTATTACGCGGCCACTCGCAACGACCATCGGCAGTGGCCCGAGCTCAGTGGTGAGCTGGATGCGGACGTCTGCGTCATCGGTGGCGGTTTCACCGGCCTCAACACCGCCATCAACCTGGCCGATGCCGGCTACAAGGTGGTGCTGCTGGAGGCGAACCGCATTGGCTGGGGAGCGTCGGGGCGCAACGGCGGCCAGCTGATCCGCGGCATCGGCCACGATACCAGCCAGTTTGCCCGCTGGATTGGCGAAGCGGGCGTGCGGGAGCTGGATCTCATGGGGATCGAAGCGGTGCAGCTGGTGCGCGAGCGGGTCGAGCGTTTCAATATCGAGTGCGATCTCACCTGGGGCTATTGCGATCTTGCCACCAAGGCGCGCCACCTGAAGGGGTTCGAGGAGGATGCCGAGCACCTGGCTAGCCTGGGTTACCGGCACGCACTGAAAATGGTGGCGCGGGAGGAGATGCACACCGTGGTCGGGTCGGATCGCTATATCGGCGGGATGATCGACATGGGCTCCGGTCACCTGCATCCTCTCAACCTGGCTCTCGGCGAAGCGCGTGCGGCAGCCAGTCTCGGGGTCTCCCTGTTCGAACACTCAAGGGTGACCCACATCGACTACGGCGAGCGGGTCGAGGTGACCACGGCCCACGGCCGGGTCAGCGCGGACTACCTGGTGATCGGCTGCAACGCTTATCTGGGCGACCTCCAGCCCGATCTCGGGGGCAAGGTGCTGCCGGCAGGCTCCTACATTCTCGCCACCCAGGTGCTGGAGAAGCGCCTGCGCCAGCGCTTGCTGCCACAGAACATGGCGGTGTGCGATCAGAATGTGGCGCTCGACTACTATCGGCTGTCGGCGGACGGTCGCCTGCTGTTCGGCGGGGCCTGCAACTACTCGGGCCGTGACCCCCGCGATATCAAGGCCTTCATGCTGCCCAAGCTGCTGCGGGTCTTCCCCGAGCTCGCGGGTACCGCCATCGAGTTCCAGTGGGGGGGGATGATAGGCATAGGCGCCAACCGGCTGCCCCAGATAGGCCGCCTCGAGCAGCATCCCAACGTCTTCTATGCCCAGGCCTATTCGGGCCATGGCCTCAATGCCACCCACATGGCGGGCAAGCTGGTGGCGGAGGCGATCAAGGGGGAGAGCCGGGGCTTCGATCTCTTCAGCCGCGTCCCTCACATGACCTTCCCGGGTGGCCCGGCGTTGCGCTCTCCGTTGCTGGCGCTCGGGATGCTCTGGTATCGGCTGAAGGATCTGCTCTAGGGGGAGGGGGGCTCGGGATTATCCCTGCTGCGTCGCGTCTGGCTCGGCCAGGCGCCAGCCCTGCTCCGTCTTCATCATCCAGACCTGGGTCTCCTGCGCCAGGGCCTGGCCTGCCTCGAAGTCGCCATATTTGCGCTCGAGCTCCATCAGTCCCATCTCCTGCTGGAAGGGGCCGACCCTGTCATAGACGAGATCCTCGTCGTGCAGCACCTGCAACTGATCCAGTCCCTGCTTGAAGTGGAGCTGGTAGCTCACCTTGACCAGATAGACCCCCTCCATCCGCTCCTCCTTGCCGAGCACGGCGAAGTCGCGGATGTCGAACAGGTCAGCATCTGTGCCCCCCTGCAACCTGGCGGTGACCTGGCTCTGGATGGTTTCTTCACCGGGACCTGCGTTGCAGCCATAAAGCCAGAGGGCCAGCAGGGGGATGAACCATTTTTTCATCAAAACTCCGGATGATGCGAGACAGGAGGGGCAAAGTTTGCCACGGTACGGGCCAGATACAAGGGATAGCCAGAAAAATCAGCAGTCTATGGGAGGTCCGAGGGAAGGGGACGGCGAACGATGCAGGTCATGACCAGGGTATCGCCGCTGAACCCGGCGATCTGTTTGCGATCTACTTGCTGGAAGCCGTGCTTGGTCCAAAAATGCAGGGCTGGCAGGTTGGTTTCTATGACCCCGAGCCGCATGTTGGTGCAACCCCAGTTTGCCGCCATCTCCATGAGCCGTAGGACGACTTGGCTGCCGATGCCACGGCCTTGCCTGCACTCCTTCAACAGCAGCAGACCGAGATAGGCGGTATCCGGTGTGGGATAGCCACGGATGAGATCGACGCAGCCAAGCAATTCTTCGCCCTCCAGCACGGCCAGCACAAACTTGTCCTCTTGCCCCATCCCCGGTGGACAGACCTTGAGTATCTCTTCGGCATCCGCAGGGGCAGGCCCCTTGCTTTCGGTCAGCCAGCTGTAGGCTGGGGCTGCCATGACAACTTCCTCCAGCCAGCCCCTGTGCTCTGGGTGAAACGCTGACAGACGCCGAAGCTCCATCTAGCGCAGCTTGTCCAGCTGGCCGAGAAATTCGGCAGGCCCCATGAAGCCGGTCACCCGCTGGCCGTTCACCTCGTTGCCATCGCGATCGAAGAAGAGGAGTGTCGGCAATCCCAGCACGTTGAGGCCGTTGAGCAGATCCACGTCGGCGTCGTCGTTGGCGGTGACGTCCGCCTGCAGCAGCACCATCTCGCCGAAGCGCGCCTGCACATCGGGGTCGCTGAAGGTCTTGTGCTCGAACTCCTTGCAGGCCACGCACCAGTCGGCGTAGAGATCCAGCAGCACCGGCTTGCCGCGGGCGGCGGCAAGCTGCACCTTGAGATCGTCCAGGGTCTTGATGCGGATGAATCGGGGGGCCTGGGTCTGGGCGGCGGCATTGGCCCCCTCGGGTGGCAGCAGCAGATCCTTGCCCACCACCACCAGACCCATCATCGCCAGAAGCAGGACGAAGCCGCCGAGGCTCTTGCCCACCGAATGGGCGCGATGCTGGTTGTGGTGATAGAGATAACCGCACAGCACCAGCCCCCAGCCGAGCCAGAGCAGGGTGGACATCTGGTCGCTCAGGAGCCTTGAGAGCAGCAGTATGGGTACCGCCAGCAGCGCAAAACCGAAGAGTTGCTTGATCACATCCATCCAGGCGCCGGCCCTGGGCAGCAGCTTGCCGCCAGAGGTGCCGAGCAAGAGCAGCGGCAGCCCCATGCCCAGGGAGAGGGCATAGAGGGCCGCACCGCCGAGCCAGAGATCGCCACTCTGGGCCACGTAGATAAGGGCCCCTGAGAGTGGCGCTGTGGTGCAGGGGGAGCAGACCAGTCCCGAGATCATGCCCATGATGGCGACGCCGGCCACGGATCCGCCCTGCTGGCGGTTGGAGAAGCCCGAGAGACGGGTTTGCAGGCTGCTCGGCAGTTGCAGGGTGTAGAGCCCGAACATGGAGAGGGCGAGCAGCACGAACATCACCGAGAGGCCGATGAGCACATAGGGGTGTTGAAGGGCCGCCTGGAATTGCAGGCCCGCCGAGGCGACGACGAGCCCGAGCAGGGTATAGGTGACCGCCATCCCCTGCACATAGACAAAGGAGAGCAGGAAGGCGCGACGGGTGGAGAGGTGATGCCCGGCCCCGGCGATGATCCCGGTCAGGATGGGATACATGGGGAAGACGCAGGGGGTGAAGGCGAGGCCCAGACCCAGAGCGAAGAAGGCGGCGACGCTGATCCAGAACCCCTGGCTGCCGAGGGCGGCCGCCAGCCTGTCCTGCTGGCTGCCCGGCACGTCGGTGCCCTGAAGGGGGGCCGCCGCTTCCGCCCGGGCGGGGGCGGCGAGGGGCTCGACGGCGATCCGCTTGTCGGTCGGTGGGTAGCAGAGTCCCTCGGTGCAGCCCTGGTAACTCAGGGTGAGGCTGGCCGCGTCCCCGACCCGGGTCAGCGCCACGGGGATCTGCACCTCCTGGTAATAGACCCGGCTCTTGCCGAAGAAGTCATCCTCGTGCTCGGTGCCGGGGGGCAGGACGGGCTCGTCAAAGGCGAGGTTCTCTCCCTTCACACGGATGCTGTGGCGATAGAGGTAGTAGCCGTCGGCGATGCGTATCCGGAGCAGCAGCCGATCACCCTGTTGTTCGCTCTCGAGGGCGAAGGCCTGATCCACCTTGAGGAATCTGGGCTGGGTCTCGATGCCGAGGCTGCCGAGCAGATCCTGGCTGCTGGCCCGGGCGGGGGCCGTCGTCAGGACACAGAGCAGGCCCAGCAGCATCAACAGGAAGGAGAGGGGGCGAGAGGCGGTCATGAGGTCTCCTGTGTCAACCAGTCGAGATAGGCAGGGTGGCCCTTGCTTGCCGGGAGCGCCAGGATCTCCGGTACCTCGTAGGGATGGTGGGCGAGAATGCACTGGCGCAGGGGTTCGAACAGAGCGGCCCGACTCTTGATGACGAGCTGGATCTCCCGGGTTCGCTCCGTCTTGCCCTGCCAGCGATAGACGGAGGTAACCCCGGGCAGCTGGTTGATGCAGGCGGCGAGGCGCTGGTCGAGCAGCTGCTCGCAGAGGCGGTCTGCACTGGTCTCGTCGGGGCAGGTGCAGAGCACCAGAATGGCGTCGGTCATAGGGATGGACGGTCTCGGCAACGGGGCGCACGGGCCCCCTGGATCAGCCGCTACTATACCGGGCCGGGGGGCAAATAGCACCCGGCCCCCCGCACCCGGAATAAGTCATGCGCCCGAGATGGACGCTGTGAAAAGGACAGGGCAGAATGAGCGGGCTTGTTCCAATTCTACGTAAGGAAATGTATGACCCAACAGAATGAGCAGCAGAGAAACCGCATGTTGAGCCTGTTGCGTGAAGGGGAGCGCCGCATGCTGGTGCAACTGGCCGGTCTGCTGCGTACCAGTGTCGACGAGATCAATGCGGAGCTGGAAAAAGAGGAGCTGTTGTCGGCGTTGGAGCAACCCATCACGGTGGAGTACCTCAACGGCGTGGTGCAGCATCATCTGTTCGAACGCCTGCACAAGGGGGACATGGTGGCGGCCCAGCGCATGCTGAACCAGTACCAGAGCGACCTCGAAGCCATGATGCGCCAGGAAACCAGGCAGGACGACACCCCGCCGGAAGAGGTCAAGGCCCAGGCCTGACCCCGCGAGGCCCTCTTCAGCACCATCATGCCATCGCATGATGGTGCCTCGCCCTTACCCCTCGAATCGCTTATCCCAGCGCCTTCTGCACCTGTCCCATGGGAATGGGGAACACCTTGTCGTAACTCCAGTTGTAGACGAAGGCATAGACCAGGTAGAAGAGCACGAAGCCCATATCCAGCACCAGCGCCTCCAGCAGGCCGATGTCGAGCCACCAGGACATCACCGGCAGGGCCACGATCAGCAGGCCCCCCTCGAACCCCAGGGTGTGCAGCACACGCTGCCACAGCGCCTTGTGGGTGTGGCCCTGATAGCGCAGCAGCAGCTTGTCCACCCCGATGTTGTAGACATAGTTCCAGACGGTGGCGACCACCGAGAAGAACAGGGCCAGGGGGCCCATGTGGTTGAGCCCGACGCCGGTCACCCAGCTGGCCAGCGGGGCGGCGATCAGCAGGCCAATCAATTCGAAGCCGATGGCGTGGCGCAGGCGGTCACGGGTCGTACGCATGGTCTGTCTCTCTCTTTGGTCAGGGAATGGCGGCAATGTATCGCCAAAACCGGATAGATTCACGTTGGTATCTATCGCTAAAATAGATAGATGTGACGACACAACAGCACGGCGGAGCAGGCTCATGACCCCTTCACTGGAACACTTCAAGGCATTGCTGGCGACGGCCGAGACCGGGTCGTTCTCGGCGGCGGCGCGCAGGCTGGGCAAGGCTCAGTCGGTGGTGAGTGCCGCCATCGCCAACCTGGAGATCGATCTCGGCCTTGCGCTGTTCGATCGCAGCGGCCGCTATCCCGTGCTGACCGAGGCGGGGGCCCGCATCTGTCAGGAGGCGGGGGTGCTGCTGGCCCAGAGCGAGCGACTGCAGGCCATCGCCGGCGAACTGGCCAACGGCGTCGAGTCGCGCCTTACCCTGGCCATCGACGATGACTCCCACCTGCCCTGGCTTGGTTCCCTGCTGGAGGAGTTCGCCAGCCGTTACCCGGCGGTGGAGCTGGAGCTGTTGTTCCCGCTGATGGAGGACGTGACCGAGCTGCTCAAGAGCGGCCGTGCCCAGCTCGGCATCAGCTATCAGAAGGCGCACCCCGAGCGGGAGCTGATCTCCCGCTCCCTGGGGACGGTCACCATGCCCCTGGTGGTCTCTCCGGATCACCCCCTGGCCCACAAGACGCCGTTGAAGGAGAGCGACCTGCAAGGGGCTCGCCAGTTGATGGTGACCGGACGGCGGGAGGGGACGGAGCGCCATCGCTTCCGCCTCTCGGCGCAAGTGTGGTGGGTGGAGGGGGATCTCGGGATCCTGGAGCTGGTGAAACTGGGGCTGGGATGGGCGGCGGTGCCCGAGTTTCTGCTGCACCGGCCCCTGGCGCGGGGGGAGCTGGTGGTGCTCAAGCCGGACTTCATCGCCGAGGCGGAACTGGCGCTGGAGTTGCAGTGGTATCGCGCCCGCCCGCTCGGGCAGGCGGGGCGCTGGTTGCAGGAGGCACTGCTGGCGCGGGTGCCTCGCTAGGGGGGATTCAGTCGATCAACGCATAGGGCAGGGGTTGCAGACCGAGGCTGGAGCCCTCTTCCAGCTTGAGGCGGAAGCGGGCGTCGGCCTCGGTGTCCTTGGGCAGCACGGCGGTGAGCCACACCTGACCCTGCTGCTGCCAGGCATTGAGCACCAGACCGCTGCGACGCCAGTTGTCACCGAGCTGGATCTCCAGGGTGTCACCGCTGGCCACCTGCGTTGCGGCAGTGCCGCTCAGCACGAAGAGGGCGCGGTTGTTGGCGCCGCGATACTTGGCGCGCGCCACCGTCTCCTGCCCCATGTAGCAGCCCTTGTTGAAGCTGATGCCATCAAGGGCTTGCAGGTTCAGCATCTGGGGGATGTATTCCCCCTGATGGACAGCTTCCAGATGGGGGAGACCGGCTTTGATTTCCAGCCCCCACCAGAGTCCTTCATCGCCCACCGGCAGGTTCAGGGCCTGCGGGGATGTGCTCGCCAGCAGCCAGCGGTCCGCCTCCACCCTGACTGCCATGCCGCCCTCCACCAGGCCGGTGCCGGTCAGCGCGAAGTGCTGTGCCATCCAGTCGTCCGTCCCCTGACCGGCCAGTCCGGCCAGGCTGCCCTGAAACTCGCCGATCTCGACCTTGGCAAAGATCGCAAACTTCTTGAGCTCCGGCAGCTGGCGGGCCAGCACCGAGGGCTTGGTCAGCATCAGCAGGCTGTCTTCCAGGCAGAGCAGGCGAAAATCGCTCCACAGCTTGCCCTTGGGATCGCAGTGGCCGCCGAGGGTGCTCTGGCCCGGTTGCAGGGCGTTGACGTCGCAGGTGACCTGACCTTGCAGATACTTGGCGCGATCCGGGCCGCAGAGGCGGGTGATGGCCAGATTGGTCAGGGAAAACAGGGTCGGCTCGGCAGGAAGAAGAGGGGTCGGCAGGCTCACGATGGGATTCCAGAGACAGAAAGTATGTGACCTGCATGGTAAAGACGTAAGGAATGTTTGTCAGCCGGAAAATCCTGCTGCTACCATTCCCCGGTCTTTGTAAGGAGAGTTCCATGTTGAACCCAAGTGAGAAGTCCCGCCTGAAGTGGGCCTGCCGTCGCGGCATGCTCGAGCTGGATGTGATCTTTATGCCCTTCTTTGAGCACGAGTTCGATGGCCTCGGCGAGGCCGAACAGCGCACCTTCATCCGCCTGCTGGAGTGCGAGGATCCCGAGCTGTTCCGCTGGTGCATGGGTCACGGCGTGCCCGAGGATCCCGATTTTGCCGCCATGATCCCCCTGATCCTCGAGCGCAACCAGGCCCGCCACGACAGCCTGCGCTGAGCCCGACTCGCGACCGCCACCCCTCATGGCCAGCCTCGCGTCTCCCCAGCGGGTAGTGATGCCCGTGATCGCCTCCCGCCAGCAGCGTCTGCTGCTGTGCATCCTGTTTCTGTTGCTGCTCTTGCCCGTCGCCAGCCTGATCCAGGGCTGGCAATGGGGGCTGTTCCTCCCTGTCTGGGGGCTGAGTCTGTGGCGCGTGTTGCGCCGCCATCCGGCGGCGAGCGGCGTGCTCGTCTGGGACGGGGAGTGGCTCGAGTGGCAAGGGGCACGCCATCGGCTGGGTCCCCGCAGCCGCATCCTGCCCGGGGTGCTCTGGTTGCGGCTGAAGACGGTGGAGGGCTCCGAGGGGCAGCTCTGGCTCTTCTCCGATGCCCTGGCCCCTGCACACTACCGCGCCCTGGCCCGCGCCATTCACCTCGCTGTCCGCTAGGGGCGTCTCTCTACCTGCTACATCTGCCGCTCATAGCAGATGACCCCGCCTGGGCGGGGTCATCTGGGGGAGGGCATACGCCCGAATCGAACGCAACGGCCTTATTCCAGATCCGGCGTCATTCCCGATCCGGGGTCAGCACGGTCGGCTTGGAGTCCGGCTGCATGTCCGGATAATCCAGGTTGTAGTGCAGACCGCGAGACTCCTTGCGCTCCAGGGCGCAGTTGACGATGAGCTCGGCCACCTGCAACAGGTTGCGCAGCTCCAGCAGGTTGTTGGAGACCCGGAAGTTGGCGTAGTACTCCTGCACCTCCTGCTTGAGCAGATCGATGCGACGCTTGGCCCGGGCCAGGCGCTTGTTGGTGCGCACTATGCCCACGTAGTCCCACATCATCAGTCGCAGTTCGTGCCAGTTGTGCTGGATCACCACCTGCTCGTCCGAGTCATCCACCTGGCTCTCGTCCCAGGCCGGCAGACTGGGGGGCGCCACGCTGGTGGGCAGCTTGGCCAGGATGTCGGCTCCCGCCTGATGGGCATAGACCACGCATTCGAGCAGGGAGTTGGAGGCCATGCGATTGGCGCCGTGCAACCCGGTATAGGTCACCTCGCCGATGGCATAGAGGCCGGGGATGTCGGTCTGGCCGTTGTTGTCGATCATCACGCCGCCACAGGTGTAGTGGGCCGCCGGGACGATGGGCATCGCCTCCTTGGTGATGTCGATACCGACCGCGAGGCAGCGCTCATAAATGGTCGGGAAGTGCTTGATGATGAAATCCGCCGGCTTATGGCTGATGTCCAGATACATGCAATCCGCCCCGAGGCGCTTCATCTCGTGGTCGATGGCGCGGGCGACGATGTCCCGCGGGGCCAGCTCGGCCCGCTCGTCAAACTCCGGCATGAAGCGGCTGCCGTCCGGGCGGCGCAGATAGGCCCCCTCGCCACGCAGGGCCTCGGTCAGCAGGAAGTTGGGGTCGTCCGGGTGGAACAGGCTGGTGGGGTGGAACTGGTTGAACTCCAGGTTCGCCACCCGGCAGCCGGCGCGCCATGCCATGGCGATTCCGTCGCCAGAGCTTACATCGGGGTTGGAGGTGTACTGGTACACCTTGGAGGCACCACCGGTGGCCAGCGCCACGAAGCGGGCGCGGATCACCTCGACCTGCTCGGCGTTGCGATTCCAGACATAGGCTCCCAGTACCTTGTTGCCCGGCAGACCCAGCTTGCGGGTGGTGATGAGATCGACCGCGTTGAAGCGCTCCATCAGCTGGATGTTGGGGTGGGCGCGCACCTGGTCGATCAGGGTGAGCTGCACCGCCTTGCCGGTGGCGTCGGCCGCGTGGAAGATGCGGCGATGGCTGTGGCCCCCTTCCCGGGTCAGGTGATAGTGGGATTCCCCCTCGGCATCCTCTTCCTGATCGAAGGGGACTCCCTGCTGAATGAGCCACTGGATGGAGTCGCGGGCGTTGCGGGCGGTGAACTCCACCACTGCCGGGTCGCACAACCCGGCGCCGGCGTTGAGCGTGTCGCTCACGTGGGATTCGATGCTGTCGGTCTCGTCGAACACGGCAGCGATGCCTCCTTGCGCATAGAGAGTGGCCCCCTCACTGATGGGCCCCTTGCTCAGAACCAGGACTTTGGCCTGGTCTGCCAATCGCAACGCGAGGGACAGACCGGCGGCACCGCTGCCAATGATGAGTACGTCGCAAAGGTATTCAACACTTGCTTTCATAAGTATCATTGGCCTGGATTAAGAACTGGCCCCATGGTAGCCCAAGGGGGGTTGTGATGCAGCCCGCATCACATTTTTTTCAATGCAAGCGAACTTTCCCTGATTCCTCCTGTCTGAACTTGTGCGCTTAGAAGGGGCCGGAAAAGAAAAACGATAACCTGATGGGGGTTTTACGGCTCTGATGAGCGACCAGAATCTACTGGACGAACAGCTGGTTGAACGGGTCCAGCGTGGCGATAAAAATGCATTCAACCTGTTGGTACGCAAGTACCAGCACAAGGTGGTCAACCTGGTGGCCAGGTATGTCAACAATCCGGGCGATGTACCGGATGTGGCGCAGGAGGCATTCATCAAGGCCTACCGTGCGTTACCGACATTCCGTGGCGAGAGCGCGTTTTACACCTGGTTGTACCGGATTGCCGTCAACACGGCCAAAAACTACCTGACGTCACAGGGGCGCAGACCGCCCAGCAGTGATGTCGAAGCGGACGAGGCTGAATATTATGGTGGTGGTGAAGCCCTGCAAGAGGTGGCCACCCCGGAAAACCTGGCGCTGACCGACGAGATCAAGCGTACCGTGTTTACCGCCATAGAAGCCTTGCCAGAAGATTTGAGAACGGCGATCACCCTTCGTGAAATGGAAGGGCTGAGCTACGAGGAGATTGCGGAGATCATGGATTGTCCGGTGGGTACGGTGAGATCCCGCATCTTCCGGGCGAGGGAAGCAATCGATAAAAAGCTGCAACCTCTGATCGAGCATTAACTGGGGAAAGACAGGCAAACTTATGGCAAATAAAGAGCAACTTTCAGCCCTGATGGATGGCGACCTTAGCGAAATCGAGGTACTGAACGAGCTGGGAACGGATCCCGCTCTGCAGGATACCTGGTCGCGTTACCATCTGATCGGTGATGCCATGCGGGGTGACCTGCCGGTCAATCTGCAACTGGATCTCAGCGACAGCATCATGCTGGCGCTGGAGGATGAACCCGCCATACTGGCGCCCAAGCCGGCACAGCCTGCTGCGCCCCAGGTGCAGCCCGCCGGCAAGGTGATCCCCTTCGTTCGCCGCTTTGGCCAGCAAGTGGGGCAGTATGCCATTGCCGCCTCCGTGGCTACCGCCGTCATCTTCGGCGTGCAGCAGTACCAGGGCAAGGATGGTGTGCCGACCAGCCCGGTGCTCAATACCATACCCGTGGGTGGCAGTGCTGCGCCGGTGAGCGTGCACTATCCCCAGGATGGCAGCCGGACCGGTGTGCGTCAGCAAGGTCTGAGCGAGCAGCAGATGCAGGAGCAGCGCGAGCGCATCAATGCCTTCCTGCGCGACCATCAACTGCAACAGCGTCTGCTGCAAGACAAGCAGATTCAGGAATAACGCATTTTTAGGGATCAGATCGTGCGCCAGTCCAGCCGTATCCTGCTGGCCTCTCTCCTGTTGATTTGTGCCAAGGCCTCGGCCGACGATCTGTCGGCCGAGGCCTTGTTGCAGCAGATGCAGAGTGCCGTTTCGCAACAGAACTTCGAATTGTCCATGGTCAAGGCCCGCCAGGGGCGCCTCGAGCCTATCCGTTTCAGCCACGGGATCATCGATGGCAAGGAGGTGGCTCACCTGAGCTATCTCGACGGCAAGGCCGTGGAGTTCCTGCAACGCCAGAACGAATACACCTTCTTCGAAAACACCCATGAACCCTACACCCTCAAGGGGGCGCGTTTCCCCGGGGTCTGGTCGAGCCTGGTGAGGATGCCGCTGCCCCGGGTGATGGAGAGTTATGACCCCGTGCTGGCGGGCCGCAGCCGGGTGGCCGGCCTGGTGGCACAAGTGGTGCGGCTGGTGCCCAAGGAGGCGGACAAGTACGGCTTCGTGCTCTGGATTGATGAACAGAGCCATTTGCTGCTGCGGGTGGACATGGTGGATCGAGAAGGCAATCTGGTGGAGCAGGTGCTGGGGGTGGATCTGGACAGGCAATCTGCGCCGGCCCCCTGGCTGGTCACCCTGGCACGCAGCAAGCTGCCGGATGCGCTGGCGCTGGAAGATGCCTATCCCGCTCCCCAGCAGACCCTCAACTGGCACCTGACCTGGTTGCCCGATGGCTTCAAGGTGCTCTCTCAGGATCGGCATCAGCTGGTCAGCACCAGTCTGCCGGTGGATTACATGATGCTCTCCGACGGGCTGGTGGATCTCTCCGTCTACGTCTCCCGGGTCGATCCCAAGCAGGCGGTGCGCCAGCAGTTGATTCGCCAGGGGGCTACCTCGCTGGTGAGTTTCGTCAACGAGGTCGGGGTGGAGATCACCGTGGTGGGCGAGGTGCCCGCCGAAACCGCCAAGCGCATCGCCGAGGCAGTGCAGCCCCTGGCTCGCAACGAGGCGGTGCAGTGAGTCTTTGCCGTGAGACTTGCCCTGAGGGTGCCGCCGTGCTGAGATCCGGTGCATCCACCGCCCCCTGTGAGGAGTCATCAGGTGAGTAACATGAGTGAAGAGCTGGCCACAGTAGTGGCCATCGACGGCAATCACGCCTGGGTGGAGTGCGAGCGGCGATCCGCCTGCAGCGGTTGCCACCAACAATCCAGCTGCGGGACCGGCACCGTCGCCAAGGCCTTTCCCATGAAGGCGCAGCGGCTGCGGGTCGCCCTCACCGGTGATGTGGCGGTGGGCCAGCAGATCCGCCTGGGCATCCCTCAGGCCAGCATCCTGCGCGGTGCGGCTCTGGTGTACGTGCTGCCGCTCTTCTGTCTGCTGCTGGGCGCCCTGCTCGGCCAGCTCTGGCTGGTGCCGCTCTTGTCGGCGGGAGAGGGGGTGACCATCCTCTGCTGTCTGCTGGGCGGCGCCATCGGATTTTTACTGGTTCGTTACTTTTCTGACCGGCTCGAGCAGGGGGAATACGGTCCCCGCATGCTCGGGGTGGTGCTCAATACCCGTCATCTCTCTTGAGGGGCCGGGTCTGGCGGAGGGCATCCAGGTGCCCAACGCCCGCCAGACAAGGCGCTATTTGTGGGGCCCGCCGACTAAAGATTGGCCGTCGACCGGGTTATCCAGTAAAATCCTGCCCTCATATCCGACCCTAACTTAATTTTGAGTGATTCTTGCTCGATGAAACACATTCGTAACTTTTCGATTATTGCGCACATCGACCACGGTAAGTCGACCCTGTCGGACCGTCTGATCCAGACTTGCGGCGGCCTGTCCGATCGCGAGATGCAGGCCCAGGTGCTGGACTCCATGGATCTGGAGCGCGAGCGCGGCATTACCATCAAGGCACAGAGTGTGACCCTGAACTACCAGGCACAAGACGGTAACACCTATCAGCTGAACTTTATCGACACCCCGGGCCACGTGGATTTCTCCTACGAGGTTTCTCGCTCCCTGGCTGCCTGTGAAGGGGCACTGCTGGTGGTGGATGCCGGTCAGGGGGTTGAGGCACAGACTCTGGCCAACTGCTACACCGCCATGGAAATGGATCTGGAAGTGGTGCCGGTGCTGAACAAGATCGACCTGCCGGCCGCAGAGCCCGAGCGGGTTGCCGAGGAGATCGAGGACATCGTCGGCATCGACGCGGTGGACGCGGTGCGCTGCTCCGCCAAGACCGGCCTCGGTGTCGATCTGGTGCTGGAAGAGATCGTCGCCAAGATCCCGTCCCCGGAAGGGGATCCGGAGGCGCCGCTGCAGGCGCTGATCATCGACTCCTGGTTCGACTCCTACCTCGGGGTCGTGTCGCTCGTGCGGATCAAGAACGGTTCCCTGAAAAAGAACGACAAGATCAAGGTGATGAGCACCGGTCAGGTATGGGGTGTGGATCGCATCGGTATCTTCACGCCGAAGCAGGTGGACACCGACGGCCTGGGTTGTGGCGAGGTAGGTTGGGTCGTCTGCGGCATCAAGGACATCCACGGTGCGCCGGTGGGGGATACCCTGACCCTGGCCAAGCACGGTGCCGAGAAGGCGCTGGCCGGTTTCAAGAAGGTGAAACCCCAGGTCTATGCGGGCCTGTTCCCCATCTCCAGCGATGACTACGAGTCCTTCCGCGATGCGCTGGAGAAGCTCTCCCTCAACGACGCCTCCCTGTTCTACGAACCGGAGAGCTCCACGGCGCTGGGCTTCGGCTTCCGCTGCGGCTTCCTCGGGATGCTGCACATGGAGATCATCCAGGAGCGTCTGGAGCGTGAATACGATCTGGATCTCATCACCACTGCGCCGACCGTGGTCTACGAGATCGAGCTGAACGATGGCTCCACCATCCACATCGACAGCCCGGCCCAGATGCCCGCCATCAACAACATCAAGGAGATGCGCGAGCCCATCGCCGAGTGCCACATCCTGCTGCCGCAGGAGTACATGGGCAACGTCATCACCCTCTGCATCGAGAAGCGCGGCGTACAGACCAACATGGTCTACCACGGCAAGCAGGTGGCGCTGACCTACGAGATCCCGATGGCGGAAGTGGTGCTCGACTTCTTCGACCGTCTGAAGTCCACCAGTCGCGGCTACGCCTCCCTGGACTACGGCTTCAAGCGCTTCGAAACCTCCGACATGGTCCGTCTGGACATCATGATCAACGGCGAGCGGGTCGACGCCCTGGCCATCATCACCCACAAGGATAACGCCCAGTATCGCGGTCGCCAGGTGGTGGAGAAGATGCGTGAGCTGATCCCGCGCCAGATGTTCGACATCGCCATTCAGGCCGCCATCGGCAACCAGATCATCGCCCGCAGCACCGTCAAGGCATTGCGTAAAGACGTCACCGCCAAGTGCTACGGTGGTGACGTGAGCCGGAAGAAGAAGCTGCTGAACAAGCAGAAAGAAGGCAAGAAGCGGATGAAGTCCCTGGGTCGTGTGGACGTGCCGCAAGAGGCCTTCCTCGCCATTCTCCACGTCGGAAAGGATTAATCGATGGCAAGCACCTTTTCCCTGATCCTCGTCGTCGTCACCCTGCTGACTGGCATCATCTGGACGCTCGACAAGCTGGTCTGGGCCAAGCAGCGGGCGGCCAAGATTGCCGCCGCCCGTGCCAATGCCGGTCCGGATGTGGACGAGAAGACACTGGCCAAGGTGGCCCCCATGCCGGTCTGGATCGAACAGACCGGCGGGGTTTTCCCGGTGATCGCGCTGGTGCTGATCCTGCGCTCCTTCATCTTCGAGCCGTTCCAGATCCCGTCCGGCTCCATGATGCCGACCCTGCTGGTGGGCGACTTCATCCTGGTGGAGAAGTTCGCCTACGGCCTCAAGGACCCGGTGACCAACACCAAGTTCCTCGAGACCGGCGAGCCGAAGCGCGGTGATGTGGTGGTCTTCAAGTATCCGCTGGATACCCGGGTGGACTACATCAAGCGGGTGGTCGGCATGCCCGGCGATCGGGTCATCTATCGCAACAAGGAGCTGATGATCCGGCCCAAGTGCGATGAGCAGGAAGGGAAAACGTGCCCCGGCTTCCAGAAGCTGGACGTCAAGTTCGAGCAGCGCGGCGAGTTCAGCCAGATGGGGATCCCGCTGGATCGCTACACCGAACAGTTGGGCGATGTCTCCCACGAGACCTTGCGCAACCCGCTGATGCCGGACCTGGTGGACCGCTACTATCGCCAGCCCGGCACCTACCCCGACGAGTGGGTGGTGCCGGAAGGCCACTATTTCGTGATGGGTGACAACCGCGACAACAGCACCGACAGCCGTTTCTGGGGCTTCGTGCCCGAGCAGAACCTGGTGGGCAAGGCGGTCGCCATCTGGATCAGTTTCGAATTCGAGCGCGAGGAAGGGTCCAGCTTGCCGAGCTGGGTGCCGACCGGTGTGCGCTTCAACCGCATTGGCGGAATCAAGTAAATGAATATCAAGATGAACAGACTGCAGTCCCGTCTCGGGCATGTCTTTCAGGATCCTGAGCTGCTGACCCGGGCACTGACCCATCGCAGCGCAGGGTCCCGTCACAACGAGCGCCTGGAATTTCTGGGGGACTCCATCCTGAGTCTGGTGATTGCCGATGACCTCTTCCACCGCTTCCCGCAGGCGGCGGAAGGGGATCTCAGCCGGATGCGCGCCACCCTGGTGCGCGAGAAGACGCTGGCCGAGCTGGGCCGGGAATTCGACCTCGGGGATCACCTGATCCTGGGGCCGGGGGAGCTGAAAAGCGGCGGTTTTCGCCGCGAGTCCATCCTGGCCGACACCGTCGAGGCGGTGATCGGCGCCGTCTATCTGGACACGGATCTGGAGCGGGTGCGCAGCCTCCTGCTCGGCTGGTATGCCAGCCGCCTTGGCGAGATCAAGCCCGGGATCGAACAGAAGGATCCCAAGACCCGTCTGCAAGAGATCCTGCAGGGCAGCCGCAAATCCCTGCCGACCTACACGGTGACCAACGTCAAGGGCGAGGCCCACAACCAGGAGTTCACCGTCCAGTGCGAAGTGGATGGGCTGGATGGCCCCCTGGTCGGGATCGGCTCCAGCCGCCGCAAGGCCGAACAGGCCGCGGCGCAGCAAGCACTGGAACGGCTGTCATGAGCACCATGACGGATCCGGCACTGTGCGCTCTTTTCACTCCATCAGCATTGGGAACGCGGTCATGACAGATACCACCTATTGCGGCTTTGTCGCCATCGTGGGCCGCCCCAACGTGGGCAAGTCCACCCTGCTCAACAAGTTGCTCGGCCAGAAGGTCAGCATCACCTCGAAGAAGCCCCAGACTACCCGTCACCGGATCCTGGGGATCGACACCGAGGAGAACCATCAGACCATCTATGTGGATACCCCGGGTCTGCACATCGAGGAGAAGCGGGCCATCAACCGTCTGATGAACCGCGCCGCCACCAGTTCCCTGGGGGACGTGGCCATGGTGGTGTTCGTGGTGGACGGCACCCACTGGACCAAGGATGACGAGATGGTGCTGGGCAAGCTGCGCCACCTCAAGTGCCCTGTGGTGCTGGCGGTCAACAAGATCGACAACGTCAAGGAGAAAGAGGATCTGCTGCCGCACCTCGAGTGGCTGGGTCAGCAGATGAACTTTGCCCACATCCTGCCCATCAGCGCCGAGAAGGGCACCAACGTGGAGAAGATCCGCGAGTGGGCCAAGGATCTGCTGCCGGAGAACGTCCACTTCTTCCCGGAAGATTACGTGACCGACCGCTCTTCCCGCTTCATGGCCTCCGAGATCATCCGCGAGAAGCTGATGCGCTTCACCGGCGAGGAGCTGCCCTATTCGGTGACGGTGGAGATCGAGCGCTTCAAGGTGGAGGAGACCGGTCTTTACCACATCCACGGGCTCATCCTGGTGGAGCGCGAAGGCCAGAAAAAGATGGTCATCGGCAACAAGGGCGAGAAGATCAAGACCATCGGCACAGAGGCGCGCATCGACATGGAACGGCTGTTCCAGAACAAGGTGCATCTCGAGCTGTGGGTCAAGGTCAAGTCCGGCTGGGCCGACGACGAGCGGGCCCTGCGCAGCCTCGGGTATGGCGACGACTGATTGCTGACCCCGGCTTTCGTCATCCACAGTCGGCCCTATCGGGAGACCAGCCAGCTGGTCGAGGTCTTCACCCAGGATAGCGGTCGATTCACCCTGGTGGCTCGCGGTTCCCGCGGGCCACGCTCCTCTCTGAAGGGGCTGCTTCAGCCCTTCACCCTGCTCACCATTGCCTGGCGCGGCAAGGGGGATCTCAAGAACCTCACCCAGGTGGAGTGCCCGGATCACTCGTTGCGCCTCGGCGGGGATCGTCTCTTCTACGGCCTCTATCTCAACGAGCTGGTCTACTACCTGCTGGAAGCGCACACCCCCTTCCCCGAGGTGTTCGATGCCTATGCCCGTGCCATCATGGCACTGGCGGACGGAGAGACCCCGGAGCTGCCCCTGCGCCGCTTCGAGTTCCTGCTGCTGCAGGCCCTGGGCTACGCGGTGGACTTCGAATATGCCGCGGACGACGACTCCCCCATCGACCCCACCCTGCTCTACGGCTTCGAGCGGGAGCTCGGCTTTGTCGCTTGCGAGCGGGCGCCGGATCCCCGTACCCTGTTCCTCGGCGCCCACCTGCTGGCCTTCGCCGAGGGGCGTTTTGACACGCCTCCCTTGCTGCAGGCGGCCAAGCGTTTCAGCCGACTGGCGCTGCAGCCCTATCTCGGCAAGCGTCAACTGAAGAGCAGGGAGCTCTTTTTGAAGCGAAAAGGCAGTGTTTCAAGCTGATTTTTATTATCTGGTGATGTTTTGTGTTTATGACATCGCCTTTCATGAACAATAATGCTGTCGCCGCGACCAGAACCGGCCTGCGGCGGCACATGGACAGAGGAGCGGGCTCCACCCGCTCCGGCATTCACAGATGACCTGTATCAAGGAGTAAGCAATGAGCGAGATCTACCTGGGTGTGAACATCGACCATATCGCCACCCTGCGCAACGCCCGCGGCACCCAGTATCCGGATCCGGTACAGGCCGCCTTCGTGGCCGAGCAGGCCGGTGCCGATGGCATCACGGTCCACCTGCGGGAAGATCGCCGCCACATCACCGACCGGGACGTGGAGATCCTGCGCCAGACCATCCAGACCAGGATGAACCTGGAGATGGCGGTGACCGAGGAGATGATCGGCATCGCCTGCCGCATCAAGCCCCACTTCGTCTGCCTGGTACCGGAGAAGCGCACCGAGGTGACCACCGAGGGTGGTCTGGACGTGGCGGGCCAGCTGGACAAGGTGACCGATGCGGTGACCCGTCTTGCGGCCGTCGGTGCTCAGGTATCCCTCTTCATCGATGCGGATCCGTTGCAGATCGATGCGGCCGCCGCGAGCGGTGCTCCCTTCATCGAGATCCACACCGGCCGCTACGCCGATGCCACCACGGATGCCGAGCGCAACGCCGAGTTCAAGCGCATCGCAGCCGGAGCTTCCTACGCCGCTGGCAAGGGCCTGAAGGTCAATGCGGGCCACGGCCTGCACTACCACAACGTCAAGGCTATCGCCGCGATCCCCGAGCTCTATGAGCTCAACATCGGTCATGCCATCATCGGTCGCGCCGCCTTCGACGGTCTGGCCAAGGCGGTCAGCGACATGCGTGCGCTGATGCAGGAAGCCCGTCAGGGGATCTGATGCCGCTTCGCAGGTATGAAAACCACAAGGGACGCTTCGGCGTCCCTTGTGGTTTTCAGGAATGGAGGGAGGGGTGAACCCCGTGCTCATCTGGCATGGGGCCGGGCATCCGTGTGCAGAGGGCGAAAGGGAAGGGGCGTCTCAGCCTGGTTCCGGGAAGTAGCGCTCCAGCAGGGCGGTGAGGATGGCCTGGCACTCGGCATCCGGCTCGCCGGTGACCAGGGCGGGGCGAAAGTGAAGCTGGAAGGCGCGCAGGACGGCGCGGCTCTGCTCATCCCAGGCGCCGTGCTGGGGTAGGCCGTAGCCGTAACGGGCAAGCTGCTGCTGCCATTGCAGCGCATCCCAGGGGATGAGCTGCGTCTGGCGCAGCTCGGCCACCCGGGCCTCGTCGGGCCAGGCGCCGACACCGTAGCGCAGGGCGAGCTCGCGCCAGGGGAACCGGGGGCCGGGATCCTGCTTGCGCTCGGGGGCGACGTCGCTGTGGGCCAGCACCTGGGTGGGGGGGATGTGGTAGCGTTCGACCAGATCCCGGGCGAGTGCGCCGAGGGCGGCGGTCTGGGCAGGAGGATAGGGTTGCCAGTGTCTCAGATGGGCGGGCAGGGCCGCGTCTTTCTCGTCATACCCGAGATTCACTATCTCGATGCCGAGCGAACTGGCGTTGAGCCCGGCGTAGTGATGCCAGCGACTGCGTCCGGCGTGCCAGGCCCGCTGGCTGTCGGGCACCAGCTGGTAGACCGGGAACGGTTGCTCGTCGGTGTCGCGGGGGATCAGGTAGTGGGCGCTCACCTTGTGCTCCGGCTCGGTCAGCAGGTGCAGGGAGCGGGCATCCTCTTCATCCGTGTAGTGCAGGATGAGAAAGGCGATGCGCTCGTTCTGGCTAGCGCTCTGATGATCCTGGTTGAGCCGATAGGGTGCAGGCTGGCAGGCGCCGAGCAGCAGGATGAGGGGCAGTGACCAGAACCAGCGCGCCGCGAACCGACACGCACCGCCGCTCGCCGACGGGCGTGGAGTCAGCAGGCGGCGCCAGCCCATGGTCTAGCCTCGCACCTGGCCGGAGGCGGTCATCAGGGCCCGGGCCTGTATTTGGCGGTGAGGCCAATCAGGAAGTTGCGCAGGATCTGATCCCCGCAATCCTGATAGTGCTTGTGATCCCTGGCGCGGAACAGGGCGCTCAGCTCGGACTTGGAGAGGTTGAAGTTCGCGAGCTTGAGGGTGCCCAGCATCTCCTCTTCCTTGTAGTTGAGGCCGATGCGCAGCTTGCGCAGGATCAGGTTGTTGTTGATCCGGTTCGGGATCACCTGGGGCGGGGCATCTTCCCGCACACCGCGGCGCAGGGCGATGAAGCCGTCGAGGAACTGGCTCAGTGCCGAGTCCGGGCAGGCGGCGAAGCCCGCTTCCTGTGCCTCGCCCTCTTCGGCCTCTTTCATCAGCCAGCCGTGCAACTGGGCATGGGTGATGGCCAGATTGCCCTTGGCAAAGATCTCGACCATCTGGTCGTTGCTGATGCTGAGGGCATAGCGCAGGCGGCGCAGAATATCGTTGTTGGTCATGTTGACTCCTGTGGAAACGGCGCAGATGTTACCACCTGCCGCCTGTCCAGTCAGAAAAAGCGCCTCAGTCGGTCAGGGCCAGGTAGCGGGGTGCCTCTTGCCTCACCTGCTCCAGGGCATCCTGCAGCTCCAGCAACTCGGGTTCCAGATCGCTCACGGCGACCCCGTCGCGCAGCTGCTGCTCGAGCTGGGAGAGCAGGCGTTGCAGACCCGGCACCCCGGAGTAGGCGCAGCCACCGTTGAGGCGGTGGAGCTGGGCCAGCACGTCTGCATCGTCGGCACTCCCTTCCAGCGCCGCCGCCAGGATGGGCTCCACCTCGTCGAAGCTGGCCAGCAGCATGGTCAGCATCTCCCGGGCGAGGGCTGGCTTGCCGGCGGCCTGACGCACGGCGAGGGGCCAGTCTATCTGCTGATCCCCGTGATTCTGGTGCCGCCGGTGGGCGAAGTCGGTGATGAGCTGTGCCAGCATCCCCTCGTCGATGGGTTTGGCCAGGTAGTCGTCCATGCCCTGGCGAATGAGGCGCTCCCGCTCACCGGGAATGGCATGGGCGGTGACCGCGACGATGGGGGTCTCGGTGTTGAGGGAGTGGTGGCGGATCGCCTGGGTGGCGCTGATGCCGTCCATGACGGGCATCTGGATATCCATGAAGATGATGTCGAACGGCTGGCTCTGGGCCAGGTTGACCGCCTCCTTGCCGTTCTTGCACACCACCACCTCGGTCACCATCTCCTTGAGCATGGCGGCGATGAGCTTGAGGTTGGCGGCGTTGTCATCCACCGCCAGCACCTTGACCGCCTGCACGCTTCGCGGCGTCGGCGCGGGCAGGGGGGCACGGCGTACCGCCTCGGGGGAGAGCAGGGCGTGCAGCAACTTGCGATGGTTGATGGGCTTGGAGAGGCAGTGGACGGCGCCGTGGGCCAGCATGGCGTCGTAGAGGGCCGGCTCGTGGCTGCTGAGCAGCACTATGGTGTTCTGCTGGCCGTCCAGTCCGTCGAGACGGGCAATCACCTGCTGCGGGCTGTGCAGGGTGCTGCTGCCGATGAGCACCATGTCTTGGCTGCTCATCGGGGGCCACTCCTCGTCCACCGTCAGGGAGTGCACATCCAGGTGCCACTCTCCCAGCAGGGCGAGCAGGGAGGCGTGAGTGAAGGGATCCGGCTCCAGCAGCCAGACCCGCTTGCCCTGGATGCGATCCAGCGGAAGCCGCTCGCTCTGGGGCAGGGGCGAGACATCCAGATCGAGGTGGAACGAGAAGACCGACCCCTTGCCGAGTTCGGATTCGAAGCGGATCTGGCCCCCCATCTGCTGCACCAGCTTCTGGGTGATGACGAGCCCGAGCCCGGTGCCCCCATAGCGGCGGGAGATGGAGGAGTCTGCCTGGTTGAAGGCCTGGAACAACTGGCGCTGCTGCTCTTCCGAGATGCCGATGCCGGTATCGCGAATCAGCACCCGCAGGCGCACCTTGTTGCCGCTGGATTCCCCGGTCTGCTCGACACGCACGTCCACGTTGCCGCGCTCGGTGAACTTGATGGCGTTGCCGGTGAGGTTGGTGAGCACCTGCTGCAGGCGCATGGGGTCGCCGGTGAGGTAGTCCGGCACGGCGGCATCCACCTGGAGGGAGAGTTCGAGCTGCTTGTCGTGGGCGCTCGGCCCCAGCAGGTGCATGGTCTCGTTGAGGGTGTCCCGCAGGCTGAAGGGGATGTGCTCGAGCTGCAGCTTGCCCGCCTCCAGCTTGGAGAAGTCGAGGATGTCGTTGATGATTCCAAGGAGGTTGCGCGCCGACTTCTCGATGGTCTGCATGTAGTCAGTCTGGCTCGGGGTTAGGCTGGTCTTGAGCAGCTGGCGGGTGAAGCCGATGACCCCGTTGAGAGGGGTGCGCAGCTCGTGGGACATGTTGGCGAGGAACTCGGACTTGACCCTGGCCGCCTCCTGGGCGCGCTTCTTCGCCATGTCGAGCTCGACGTTCTGGATCTCGATCTGCTCGAGGGTCTCCCGCAGATCCGACGTCGCCTGATCGATGTTCTGCTGCATCTCCTCGTGATATTCGGAGAGCGCCTTGGCCATGGCGTTGATGCCGTTCTTGAGCATGTCCAGCTCGCCGGTGAGCTGGCCGCTGACCCGGGTATCGAGTCGCCCCTCCCTGATCCGGTGCACCGCCTGCACCATGTCGGTGATGGGCTGGGTCACGCTCTTGACCAGACGGAAGCCGAACAGGGCGCTGATGGCCAGCCCGATGAGCACGATGATGACCGCGAAGAAGGCGTCGCGGTACTGCAGGACGATGGCCCTGTCCGTGGCGAGCTGCATGGAGATGTAGCCGATGACCGGCGGCTCCAGATCGCTTGGCAGCGGGAAGCCGTCCAGGCTGGTCTCTGCCTGGATGGGGGTGCGCAGTATGATGTCATCGCCGTTGACGGAGACGCTGGTCAGGGCCGGGATGATGCTGCCGTCCGGCAGACGAAGCTGGCTGAAGTCCCTGTGGTAGTTGGACGTCACGAACAGCTGGTTCTCCTGGGTGAAGACGGCGATGGACTTGATGAAGGGCGAGTTTTTGCGATGGGTGAGCCCGATCAGCCGCTTGAGGGATTCGCGGCTGTGCTGTGTCATGCCGTATTCGCTGGCGATGGCCAGGGGCTCGATGATGTTGATGCCCTGATCGATGAGGTTGTTTTCCAGCTGCTGATAGCGGTGGAAGGTGAAATAGCCGGCGATGAGGCCGCCAATGATGAGGGTCGGCAAGATGGTGAAGGCCAGCACCCGGGCCCTGAGACCGTACTTGGTCATGCCGCCGACCCGCCTTTCGCAAGAGAAGCCATGATCCGGGGCGCATGCAGGCACTGGGGTCGGGCAGGCAATACAGTCATTGTCGCTGTACGGGGTCTCAGGCCGTATCCGGTCATATCAATGGGCCACTTTTGGTCAGAATGGACGATGGGGCGGATGCCGCGGCTGGGGTCCTCAGGCCGTATTTGGTCATACGATTATTCTTGTGGGACAATGGTCTGCCGCAGATTCCACAATCATGACATAGCCACCTATAGGCACCAAGTTTTATGGCCCAGTTTTTCAAGCCCCAAAAGAAATCCACCCAGCCCCAACGTATTGAATTTACGGTAGACAGTCTGGATCACCACTGTGTCGGCGTCGGCCGTCATCAGGGCAAGGCCATCTTCATCGAAGGGGCGCTGCCCGGCGAGGCCATCAAGGCCCGCATCATCGACGACAAGAAGCACTATGCCCACGCCGCCCTGCAACAGGTGGTGACCCCGGCGGCCAACCGGGTCGCCCCCTTCTGCGACCACTATCGCGAGTGTGGCGGTTGCAGTGCCCAGCACCTGGGAGAGGGAGATCAACTGGCGGCCAAGGAGGCGGGACTGGTCAGCCTGTTCGAGCGCCTTGGCAACATCCAGGCGCCGGCGCTGGCACCTGCGCTGACGGGGGAGTCCCGCGCCTACCGCCGGGTCTGCCGTCTGGCCATCAAGTTTGACAAGAACGGTCGCTGCACCCGGGTGGGCTTTCGTCGTCGCCAGTCGAACGATCTGGTAGAGATTGCCGGCTGTCCTGTGCTGGCCGAGCCCCTCTCCGCCCTTATTGCCCCTCTGCGCGAATGTCTCAACCGGCTGAAGAGCCAGCGCGAACTGGGCCATGCGGAACTCATTCAGGGGGAGCAGGGCATTCTGATGCTGCTGCGCCACATCGGTAGCCCCACCGAGGCGGATCGGGCGCACTTGACCGAGTTTGCCACCGCCCAGGGGATAGACCTCTATCTGCAGGCGGCGGACGAGCAGATCGAACCTCTGCGTCAACAGTCTCAGCCAAGTTACACGCTGGATGGCCTGTCTCTTGCATTCGCTCCCGGCGACTTCATCCAGGTCAACGGGCCCGTCAACCAGCGCATGGTGGAGCAGGCATTGAGCTGGCTCGACGCAGGCAAGGATGACAAGGTGCTGGACCTCTTCTGCGGCATCGGCAACTTCACCCTGCCGCTGGCCCGTCAGGCCCGCGAAGTGGTGGGGGTGGAAGGGGAGTTCGCCATGGTGACGCGTGCACAGGAGAATGCCCGCCGCAACGGCATCGACAACGCCCGCTTCTACAAGGCGGACTTGAGCGGCGACATCGTGGGCATGTCCTGGGCCCGGGAAGGGTTCGATCTGGTACTGCTGGATCCGGCCAGACCCGGGGCGCTGGAGGTGATGAGCCACGTGGTGGCACTTTCCCCCAAACGGGTGGTCTATGTTTCCTGTAACCCGGTCACCCTGGCCCGTGACAGTCAGGTGCTGGTGCAGGGGGGCTACAAGCTGACCCGTCTGGGGATGCTGGACATGTTCCCCCACACCGGTCATCTGGAGTCCATGGCGCTGTTCGAACGGGGCTGAGTCGAGGCGACCGCATTATTCTGGATGAATCAAGATGCGGTCGTGATGATTTTTCGATGTGCATGATGCTGCCAGAGTGAGGTAAAACAGGTGTTTTTCGCTGCCTTCAACGGGCAGGGCAGAATGCGGTTATCTTGGTTTTCCAGCGGCGGCAGCGCTGTTTGAGCGGGAGTGATTAGGGTAATCTAGGTCGTCGATAGTGGATCGGATGCGGGGAAGAGCCCTGTCACCTTGCGCGGTGACATGCCTTGAAAACTCTTTCATGCATCCCCATTTGAGGCAGTCATCAGTTGATGAGGGGATGAGGAGAGCATCGGCTTTCGACCCCACACTTTTAAGGATTGATACCATGGTTGCGGTGCGCGATATTCATTTGAAAGACAATTTCACTCTGGATGAGTGGGTCAGTTCCCTTACCCTGAGTGAAAGTGACAAGAATCAGCTGCGAACCGTCTACCAGTATTGCCTGACCCTGGGTGACGAAGCGCTCACCAACCGCCTGCTGGTGCGCGGGGTCGAGATGGTGGGCATCCTGCTGATGCTCAGCATGGATCTCGCCACCCTCAAGGCCGCCATTCTCTATCCCTTCGTCGAAGCCGGTCTCATCAGCCAGGAAAAGGTGAACGAGGACTTCGGCCCCAAGATCGCCAAGCTGGTGGAAGGGGTGCTGGAGATGGAGGCCATCCGCTCCCTGCAAACCCTTCACCGCAGCGAAACCTCGCCGGAGCAGGTGGACAACGTGCGCCGCATGCTGCTCGCCATGGTCGAGGACGTGCGCGCCGTGGTCATCAAGCTGGCGGAGCGCATCGCCTGCCTGCGTGAGGCGAAGAAGGCGGATGAGGAGACCCGGGTGCTGATGGCCCAGGAGATCACCAACATCTATGCCCCCCTTGCGAACCGCCTCGGTATCGGTCAGCTCAAGTGGGAGCTCGAGGATCTCGCCTTCCGCTACCTGCACCCGGACACCTACAAGCAGATCGCCAAACAGCTGGACGAGAAACGGCTCGACCGCGAGCGCTACATCCGTGAATTCGTGCAGTCTCTGCGCGATGCCCTGGCCGAGGCCGGCGTCGAGGCCGAGGTCTATGGCCGACCGAAACACATCTACAGCATCTGGCGCAAGATGCAGAAGAAGCACCTCGAATTCAACGAGCTGTTCGATGTGCGCGCGGTGCGGGTGATCACCAAGCGGCTGCAGGATTGCTACGCGGCGCTCGGTATCGTTCACACCCATTTCCACCATATTCCCCGCGAATTTGACGACTATGTCGCCAACCCCAAGCCCAATGGCTACCAGTCCATCCACACCGTGGTGGTGGGGGAGGAGGGCAAGACAGTGGAGATCCAGATCCGTACCGAGCAGATGCATCAGGATGCGGAGCTCGGTGTGGCTGCGCACTGGCGCTACAAGGAAGGTGCACAGGCCGCTGCCAAGACCAGCACCTTCGAAGACAAGATCGAATGGCTGCGCAAACTCCTCGCCTGGCAGGAGGATCTCTCGGAGAGCGGCTCCTTGCTGGACGATCTGCGCAGTCAGGTGTTCGAGGACAGGGTTTATGTCTTCACTCCCAAGGGCGATGTCATCGACCTGCCGGCAGGGGCGACGCCGCTCGACTTCGCCTATCACGTGCATAGCATGATCGGTCACCGCTGCATCGGCACCAAGATCGACGGTCGTATCGTGCCCTTCACCTATACGCTGCAAACCGGTGATCAGGTGGAGGTGATCACCCAGAAGGAGCCGAACCCGAGCCGCGACTGGATGAACCCGAACGCCGGCTTCCTGCGCTCCAGCCGGGCGCGGGCCAAGGTGGCCACCTGGTTCAGAAAGCTGGACCGGGACAAGAACATCGCCGCCGGCAAGGAGCTGCTGGAGAAAGAGCTGGACAGACACAACCTCACCCTCTCCAAGGTGGACAAGGTAGTGCTGGAGCGCTTCCATGCGGAGGAGCTGGAAGATTTGCTGGCCGGTATCGGCAGCGGCGACATCCGCATCAACCAGCTGCTCAATTATCTGGACACCCGCTACAACAAGCCGACGGCGGAAGAAGAAGATCGCCGTCTGCTGGAGAAGCTGGAGCAGAAGGCCAATGTGCCCTTCCGCCCCAAACCCAAGGATCACATCGTGGTGGAAGGGGTGGGCAACCTGATGACTCACATCGCCCGCTGCTGCCAGCCCATCCCGGGGGACGCCATCCAGGGCTTCATCACCATGGGACGGGGGGTTTCCATCCACCGGGAGGATTGCGAGCAGCTCAAGGAGCTGTCGCGTCGCAACCCGGAGCGCTTGATCGATGCGGTCTGGGGGGAGAACTACTCCGGCGGTTACGGTCTCACCATCCGCATTCTCTCCAACGACAGATCCGGCCTGCTGCGCGACATCACCACCGTGCTCGCCAACGAGAAGATCAACGTGATGGGAGTGCGTTCGCGCTCCAACGTGCGCGAGCAGACTGCCGAAATAGACATGGAGCTGGAGATTTACAACATCAACGCCTTCAACCGGGCGTTGGCCAAGCTCAGTCAGCTCAACGACGTGATCAGCGCCAAGCGGCTGTAATGCTCAACCGACCGGCCCCAGTGGCCGGTCTGCATTTTCTCCCTCCTTGTAGAGCATTGAAGACGGATATCACGCGCCCCATCTCCGGCCGCCATGGCTCCACATCATGTGGAGCAGTGGCGTGAGCGGATATTCATGAACCCCATTTACCGAATCGAAAGTGAGTTGCCCATGTCCCAACGCTACGACCTTCCCCAACTGCTCGACATCATGGCTAGATTGCGTGACCCGAACGGGGGCTGTCCCTGGGATCTCAAGCAGAGCTTCCAGACCATAGTGCCGCACACCCTGGAGGAGGCCTACGAGGTGGCGGATGCCATCGAGAGCGAAGATTGGCAAGGGCTGAAGGGGGAGCTCGGTGATCTGCTGTTCCAGGTCGTGTTCTATGCCCAGCTCGGCAAGGAGCAGGGATTGTTCGACTTTGCCGACATCGTCGATACCGTGAGCGAGAAGCTCATTCGCCGCCACCCCCATGTCTTCTCCGATGCCGACCTGGGTGACGAGCAGGCGGTCAAAGCGAACTGGGAGGCGGAAAAGGCCAAAGAGCGGGCCGCGCTCGACAAGGAGAGCGTGCTGGACGATATCCCCCTCTCCCTGCCTGCCCTGACCCGGGCCGCCAAGATCCAGAAGCGCTGCGCTACCGTCGGTTTTGACTGGAAGACGCTGGGGCCCGTGGTGGACAAGATCCACGAGGAGATCGAGGAGGTGATGGAAGAGGTGCTGATGGTTGACGTGGACGAGGCTCGGGTGAGCGACGAGCTCGGCGATCTCTTGTTTGCCACCGTCAACTTGGTGCGTCATCTGGGCAAGGATCCCGAGCAGGTGCTGAGGGCTGCCAACACCAAGTTTGAGCGTCGTTTTCGTCAAGTTGAACACTTTATTGCCGCAGAAGGTCTGAAAATGACGGATTGCTCCCTGGAGAAGCTGGACGAGGCCTGGAACAAGGCCAAGGAAACCGAGCAAAGTTGATTTGGCGCAAGACGGGGCGGCGGGGAGCCTGATAGATTTTTGTTCATTGTTTGGGAGTGGGGGTTTTGGTATACTGTTTCCCCGTCCTGCTTCATCCCCGAAGCACCCCTTAAAATTCCCTAAACTTCTTTCAGGTTCAGCATGACGACCAAATATATTTTTGTGACTGGTGGCGTTGTTTCATCCCTCGGCAAAGGCATTGCCGCAGCTTCTCTGGCAGCCATTCTGGAAGCCCGTGGTCTGGATGTGACCATCATGAAACTGGACCCGTACATCAACGTGGATCCGGGCACCATGAGCCCGACCCAGCATGGTGAAGTGTTCGTAACCGAGGACGGGGCCGAAACCGATCTGGATTTGGGCCACTACGAGCGTTTCATCCGCACCAAGATGACCCGCCGCAACAACTTCACCACCGGCCGCATCTATGCAGACGTGCTGCGCAAGGAGCGTCGTGGTGACTATCTGGGCGCCACCATCCAGGTAATCCCGCACATCACCAACGCCATCAAGGAGCGGGTGATTGCCGGTGCCGAAGGCCATCAGGTTGCCATCGTCGAAGTGGGCGGTACCGTGGGCGACATCGAGTCCCTGCCGTTCCTTGAAGCCATTCGTCAGCTGGCGGCCATCGTGGGTCGCAACAATGCCATGTTCATGCACCTGACCCTGGTTCCTTACCTGGCCGCCGCCGGCGAGGTGAAGACCAAGCCGACCCAGCACTCCGTGAAGGAGCTGCTCTCCATCGGTATCCAGCCGGATGTGCTGATCTGCCGCTCCGACCGCGCCATTCCGGCCAACGAGCGTGCCAAGATCGCCCTGTTTTGCAACGTGCCCGAGCGCGCCGTCATCTCCATGAAGGATGTCGACTCCATCTACAAGATCCCGGCGCTGCTGAAATCCCAGGGGCTGGACGGCTACATCACCGAGCGCTTCGGCATCGAGTGCAAAGAAGCCGACCTGGCCGAGTGGGAACAGGTCATCTATGAAGAGGCCAACCCGACTGCCGAAGTCACCATCGGCATGGTGGGCAAGTATGTCTCCCTGCCGGACGCCTACAAGTCCGTCAACGAAGCGCTCAAGCACGGTGGCCTGAAGACCCGTCTCTCCGTCAACATCAAGTACATCGACTCCCAGGACATCGAGACCCGTGGTGCCGAGCTGCTGGAAGGTCTGGATGCGATCCTGGTACCGGGCGGCTTCGGCGAACGCGGCGTGGAAGGCAAGATCCTGGCCGCCAAATATGCCCGCGAGAACAAGATCCCGTACCTCGGTATCTGCCTGGGCATGCAGGTCGCTTTGATCGAATACGCCCGCAACGTGGCGGGCATGGAAGGGGCCCACTCCTCCGAGTTCAAGAAAGACAGCCCGTACCCCGTGGTCGGTCTCATCACCGAGTGGGTGGATGACGAAGGCAACGTCGAGACCCGGACCGAGAAGTCCGATCTGGGCGGTACCATGCGTCTTGGCTCCCAGCTCTGCCACCTGGTGGAAGATTCCAAGGTGCGTCAGATGTACGGCAGCCCGACCATTTACGAGCGCCACCGTCACCGTTATGAAGTGAACAACAAGCTGCTGCCGCAGATTGAAGCGGCAGGTCTGAAGGTGACCGGTCTCTCCGCCGACAAGAAGCTGGTGGAAATCATCGAGATCCCGGATCACCCCTGGTTCGTGGCCGCGCAGTTCCACCCGGAGTTCACCTCGACTCCCCGTGATGGCCACGCCCTGTTCGCCGGTTTTGTGAAGGCGGCGGGCGAGTATCAGAAGCGTAATTTGAAGTAATTGAAAATAAATGCGGTTGGGGCTCTGTGCCACAGCCGCTTTTTTTGGCATATTTTTGTTGTTTTTTTACGAAACCTGAGGAAATACACATGTCCAAGATCGTTAAAGTGATCGGTCGTGAAATCATCGACTCCCGTGGTAACCCGACCGTTGAGGCCGAAGTTCACCTGGAAGGTGGTTTTGTTGGTATGGCAGCCGCTCCGTCTGGCGCGTCCACCGGTTCCCGCGAAGCGCTGGAACTGCGTGACGGCGACAAGAGCCGTTTCCTGGGTAAAGGCGTGCTGAAAGCCATCGAAGCCGTCAACGGCCCGATCGCTCAGGCTCTGCTGGGTAAAGATGCCAAGGACCAGGCCACTGTCGACCAGATCATGATCGACCTCGACGGTACCGAGAACAAATCCAAGTTCGGCGCCAACGCCATCCTGGCTGTTTCCCTGGCCAACGCCAAAGCTGCCGCTGCTGCCAAAGGCATGCCGCTGTACGCCCACATCGCCGAGCTGAATGGCACCCCGGGCGTCTACTCCATGCCGCTGCCCATGATGAACATCATCAACGGTGGTGAGCACGCCGACAACAACGTCGACATCCAGGAGTTCATGATCCAGCCGGTTGGCGCCAAGACCCTGAAAGAAGCCGTTCGCATGGGCGCAGAAGTGTTCCACAACCTGGCCAAAGTGCTGAAGTCCAAGGGCTACAACACTGCCGTCGGTGACGAAGGTGGTTTCGCTCCGAACCTGAAATCCAACGCCGAAGCGCTGGAAGTGATCGCTGAAGCCGTTGCCGCTGCCGGTTACAAACTGGGCACCGACATCACCCTGGCCATGGACTGCGCTGCGTCCGAGTTCTACGACGCAGAGAAGAAAGAGTACAACCTGAAGGGCGAAGGTCGTATCTTCACCTCCAACGGTTTCTCCGACTTCCTGGCTGACCTGACCACCAAGTTCCCGATCGTCTCCATCGAAGATGGCCTGGATGAGTCCGACTGGGAAGGCTTCGCCTACCAGACCGCCGAACTGGGCAAGAAAATCCAGATCGTGGGTGACGACCTGTTCGTAACCAACACCAAGATCCTGAAGCGCGGTATCGACAACGGCATCGCCAACTCCATCCTGATCAAGTTCAACCAGATCGGTTCCCTGACCGAAACTCTGGCTGCCATCAAGATGGCCAAAGACGCTGGCTACACTGCCGTCATCTCCCACCGCTCCGGTGAGACCGAAGACGCGACCATCGCCGACCTGGCTGTGGGTACCGCTGCTGGCCAGATCAAGACCGGTTCCATGAGCCGTTCTGACCGTGTTGCCAAGTACAACCAGCTGATCCGTATCGAAGAAGCCCTGGGTGCCAAGGCTCCGTTCCGTGGTCTGAAAGAAGTGAAGAACCAGGCTTAATTTTCGCCTGCGCTCATGCTTCACAAAGCCCCGCCATCTGGCGGGGCTTTTTCGTTCTGCGCTTATGGGCGTGTGCGAACTGCATTTTTTATTCCGACCAACCCATCCGGCACACAGGCTTTCTTTTGTCTTGCCTGCGAATATGGGAAACTAGGCCGCTTGAAGGAGACTCAGTGCATGCGGCTACTCACTCTTATCCTGCTCCTCCTGTTGGGAGGGCTGCAATATGACCTCTGGCTGGGGAAAAACGGCCTCTCCGACTATCGGGAACTCTCCACCGCCATCGAGCGGCAGCAACAGGACAACCTGGTACTCAAGGATCGCAACAGTCTGATTTACCGCGAAATCGACGATCTTACCTCTGGCCTTGAGGCCATCGAGGAGTTGTCGCGCAACGATCTTGGCTACATCAAGCAGGGCGAGACCTTCTACCGAATCATTCCCAAAGAAAAGGATCAGGTGACGGAGCCTGATGGTGCCCCCTACGATGACTGATAGCCTGAGCGGCCTGACCGCCATCGTCCCGGCTGCCGGTATTGGTAGTCGCATGGGGGCCAGTTGCCCCAAGCAGTACCTGTCCCTGGCAGGGAAATGCATTCTGGAGCACACCCTGGAGCGTCTGCTCTCCCATCCCGCCATCGCCCGTGTGATCGTGGCGCTGGCGCCCCACGACCGCTGGTTTGAGACGCTGACCGTGGCAACCGATCCGCGGGTGCTGCGAGTGGAAGGGGGAAGCGAGCGCGCCTTCTCCGTGCTCAATGCGTTGCACATGGCAGAAGGGGAGTGGGCACTGGTGCATGACGCCGCCCGGCCCTGTCTGACCCACGAGGATCTCGATGCGCTCATTGCTGCCGCCATGGCCTCTGGCGGTGCCATCCTCGGCAGCCGGGTGCGCGATACCATGAAGCGCACCGATGCGGCCGGCAATATCCTCGCCACCGTGGATCGCGAGCAGCTCTGGCATGCCCTGACGCCCCAGATGTTTTTAGTCCGCCCCCTCAAGCGGGCGCTGGAGGAGGGGCTGGCGCTCGGCGCTGCCATCACCGATGAAGCCTCCGCCATGGAACGCGCCGGTTTCCCCGTGCGCATGGTGGAAGGGCGGGCCGATAACATCAAGGTGACCCGGCCGGAAGATCTCTCCCTGGCCGGGCTCTATTTACAGCAACAACGTGCGTGCCGGTCGGCACGACCCGATTCATCCCCAGAGGAGCAGGCATGATCCGCACCGGACATGGTTTTGATGAGACAGATTTCCGTGTATTGAGGAGGGCGCAGGCATGATGCGGATCGGACATGGTTTTGATGTTCACAAGTTTGGCGGGGTCGGTCCCTGCATGCTGGGCGGGGTGGCGGTGCCCTATGAACAGGGCCTGCTGGCCCACTCCGATGGTGACGTGGTGCTGCATGCGGTGAGCGATGCCCTGCTGGGGGCCATCGGCGCTGGCGACATCGGCCGCCACTTCCCCGATACCGCCGCCGAATTCAAGGGCATCGACAGCCGCATCCTGCTGCGGGATGTCTTTGCCCGCGTGCAGCTCGCAGGTTATGCCATCGGCAACCTGGATGTGACCATCATCGCCCAGGCCCCCAAGATGGCCCCCCATATCGACGCCATGTGCGCCGTGCTGGCCGCAGATCTGCAATGTGATTTGAACCGGGTGAACGTCAAGGCGACCACCACCGAACAACTCGGATTCACGGGGCGCAAGGAAGGGATCGCCACCGAAGCCGTCGTCTTGCTGGTGAAACAATGATGCTTGAACAACTTGCCTATCTGCACGGGACGCCCAGTGCTCGCGGCATCCTCAAGGCCGAGGCCGCCGACTTCGTGGTCAATGAAGATCTCGGGTTTGCACCTTGTGGCGAGGGGGAACACATCTTCGTCCGGGTACGCAAAACCGGCGAGAATACCGCCTGGGTGGCTGGTCTGCTGGCCGATGCGGCCGGGGTTGCCCGTAATGCGGTGACCTGGGCTGGTCTGAAAGATCGCCATGCGGTGACCGAACAGTGGTTCGGCATCCATCTGCCGGGCAAGGGCGAACCGGATCTCTCGGTCATCGAGAACGACAACATCCGGATCCTTGAGGTGAAGCGCCACAACAAGAAGCTGCGGGTCGGCTATCTCAAGGGCAACCACTTCACCCTGCGCCTCACCGGGCTGGAGCAGGCCGACGGGCTGGAATCCCGTCTGCAGGCGATTGCAACCCAGGGGGTGCCCAACTACTACGGCGAGCAGCGTTTCGGCCGCGGTGGCAACAACCTGGAGGCCGCCAAGGCGATGTTCGCCGGCAAACGGATCAAGGATCGCAACAAGCGCTCCCTCTATCTGTCCGCCGCCCGCAGCATGCTGTTCAATGCCATCGTCAGCGCCCGCATCGAGCAGGGACTGGCCCATCAGCTGCTGGCAGGCGACTGCGTGATGCTCAAGGGCAGCCACTCCATCTTCAGCGAAGAGAGCGTGACGCCCGAGCTGGAGGCGCGCCTTGCCTCCGGAGACGTGCAGCTCACCGCTCCCCAGTGGGGCCGTGGCCGTCTGGCGAGCCAGGGCGCTGCTGCCGAGTTCGAGCAAGAAGTGCTGGCTCCTTATGGTGACTGGTGCGAGGGGCTGGAGAAAGCCGGGCTGGATCAGGACAGGCGCCCGCTGCTGCTCAAGCCGGAGCAGATGAGCTGGCAACGGGAGGACGAGGTGCTGACCCTGTCGTTCTTCCTGCCGGCCGGCGCCTTTGCCACCAGCGTGGTACGCGAATTAATGCAGGCCGAAGAGGCCGATCACGGTTTCAGGAACTCAACCGATGCGAATTCTGGTCAGTAATGACGATGGGGTACACGCCGAGGGCATTCTCGCCCTCAGCGAGGCGTTGCGTGCCTGTGGCGAGGTCGTGGTGGTGGCACCGGATCGCAACCGCAGCGGTGCCAGCCACTCCCTGACGCTGGAAGTGCCGCTGCGGGTCACCCGCCTCGATGCGTCCAGTTTTCAAGGCATCAAGAGTTATGCGGTCAAGGGGACGCCGACCGACTGCGTTCATCTGGCGGTTAACGAACTGCTGCGCCCTGAGCCCGACATGGTGGTGGCCGGTATCAATCACGGGGCCAACCTGGGGGATGACGTCATCTACTCGGGGACGGTGGCGGCCGCGACGGAAGGGCGCCATCTTGGTTTCCCCTCCATCGCCGTATCGCTGGTGGGCAAGACCCATTTCGCCAGTGCGGCCCACTACGCCGCCCAGCTGGTGCGGGGGCTGATGGTGCATCCGTTGCCTGCGGATCAGATCCTCAACGTGAATGTGCCTGACCTGCCGCTCGAGCAGATAAAGGGGATCAGGGTGACGCGCCTTGGCAATCGCCACCGGGCGGAGTCGGTGATCCGCACTGAGGACCCCCGTGGTCAGCCCGTCTACTGGATTGGCCCCCCCGGCAACCAGCAGGATGCGGGAGAGGGAACGGACTTTGCCGCCATCGAGCAGGGTTATGTCTCCATCACTCCCCTGACCATCGACATGACGGCCTACGGCAGTCTGTCGACCCTGGGCGCGTGGCTGGATCTGCAGGGATGACGTTGTGATAGTACAGCGCCTGTTGAATCAACTGATTGCCCAGGATGTCCGCGATTTCCGCGTATTGGCGGCGATTGCGAAGGTGCCGCGCCAGCTGTTCGTGGATGAAGCCATGGCCCACAAAGCCTGGGACAATACGGCCCTGCCCATCGGCCATGGGCAGACCATCTCCCAGCCTTACATCGTGGCGCGCATGACCGAGCTGCTGATCCAGAACGATCCGGCCCATGTGCTGGAGATCGGGACGGGATCGGGCTACCAGACGGCGGTACTGGCCCATCTGGTGGAGCATGTCTACACCATGGAGCGGATCAAGTCGCTGCAGTTTCAGGCCCGGCGCAGATTGCGCCAGCTCGATCTGCACAATGTGTCGGCCAAGCACGGCAATGGGTGGCTAGGTTGGCCCAACAAGGGCCCTTTCGACGCCATTCTGGTGACGGCGGCGGCCAGTGAGGTCCCCAAGGCCCTGACCGATCAGCTGGCTGACGGTGGTCGTCTGGTGTTGCCGGTGGGTGATGGTCAGCAGACCCTGCAGCTCATCGAGCGATCGGGCTCCCAGCTCACCAGCCGGATCCTGGAGCCGGTACGTTTCGTTCCCCTGATTGACGGAGATGTCGAGTGAAGTTGTTTTCCCGCCTTTATGTTCTGGTGATGCAGTGGGCACGCTACAAGTATGCCCCCTGGTATCTGGCCATCACCGCCTTTATTGAATCCATCTTCTGGCCCATCCCGGTGGATGTGATGCTGGCGCCCATGGCGCTCGGCAAACCTCATCGCGCCTGGCACTATGCCGCGCTGGCCACCCTCTTTTCGGTGTTGGGCGCCCTGTTTGGTTATCTGCTCGGCTATGCCCTGTGGGAGCCTGTGGTGCAGCCGCTGGTGACCTCGGTTGGCTATGAGGACAAGATTGCCCTGGCCGAGCAGTGGTTCGCGCAGTGGGGCATCTGGGTTATTTTTATTGCCAGCTTCACGCCGATCCCCTACAAGGTGTTTACCGTCACGGCTGGCTTGCTTCACATGGCACTGTTGCCTTTCATCCTGACCTCGCTGATCGGTCGTGGCATGCGCTTCTTCCTGGTTGCAGGTCTGATGCGCTGGGGCGGCGAGAAGATGGAGCGCAAGCTGATGCACTATGTGGATGTGCTGGGCTGGCTCTGTATTGGTTTGGCCGTTGCGGCCTATTTCTGGTTTAGTCGTTAAGGATCCACTATGTGTTCGCGTGTTTGGCAAGGTAGCGGTGTCGTCGTGTTGTCATGGCTGCTGCTTGCCTGTTCCTCCAGCAAGACTGCGGCTCCGGTGCACAGCCTAGGCAATGATCAGGTCGCTTCGACCATCCCCGTGCGTCAAGGTATGACCAAGCCCGGCATTGCAGGCAACGGGTACACCGTGGTCAAAGGAGACACTCTCTACTCCATTGCATTTCGTTCTGGCATGGATGTGGCTTCGCTTATCAGCATCAATGGCATCACTCCCCCCTATAACATTTATCCCGGCCAGCAGCTCAGGCTCGATGGCGCTTCCGCCCCCATGGCGGTGGCAACCGTCGGCAGCCCTGTCAGTCGTGGCAGCGTGACGGGGTCTGGCAGTTACGAGGTGCGCCGTGGCGATACTTTGAGCAGCATCGGTCGCCAGTTCGGTCTCTCCAACCAGGCCTTGGCCCAGCGCAACAACCTCCAGGCTCCTTATGCATTGCACGTGGGCCAGGTGCTCAATGTGGGGGGCGCGGGTTCCTCGGGTGGTCAGATGGTGGCAGCAACCACACCGGTGGTGACCAGCACGGGGCCCAAACCCCTGGCCACGGCTCCGGCAGGTACGACCACACCATTTATTGCTCAGAAAACGATTGCTCCTGCCTCGTCAACAGCATACGCTCAGGCGAAAGAACAAAAAACCGTCAGTTCCTCGTCAACACTCTCCTGGCATTGGCCGGCCAAAGGGCGGATCGTTGAAGGCTTCTCCGTTGCGGAACAAGGCAACAAGGGCATCGACATTTCCGGCCAGAAGGGCCAACCCATTTACGCTGCGAGCAGCGGCAAAGTGGTCTATGCGGGCAGTGCACTGCGAGGGTATGGCAAGCTGATAATTCTCAAGCACAACGATGACTACCTCTCCGCCTACGCTCACAACGATGAGTTGAGGGTCAAGGAGGGAGACACCGTGAAGGGCGGGGCGGTTATCGCCAATATGGGTAGCACGGATGCGCCGGATGTGCGCTTGCACTTTGAAATCCGGTACAAAGGCAAGTCGATCAACCCGATGGGCTATTTGCCAAAGCGTTAACTCAGAGAGCTGAGTCTTACTCTGGTGTAGGTCAGGGAGAGATATCATGAGCCAAGAACAACTGGTAATGCAGGATGCAGAGTTAGAGTTCGACGAGGAGCTGGAGGTTCAGGAGGAAGAAGAGGTTCAGGAAGTGGCGGCCGAAGCCGAAGAGACCATTTCCGATGAACTGATGGCGCCAGAGCTGAACAAGGTAATGGACGCCACCCAGCTCTATCTGGGGGAGATAGGCTTCTCCCCCTTGCTCACGGCCGAAGAGGAAGTCTACTACGCCCGCCGTGCCCTGCGTGGCGACAAAGCGGCGCGCAAGCGCATGATTGAATCCAACCTGCGCCTGGTGGTCAAGATTGCCCGACGCTACAACAACCGCGGCCTGGTGCTGCTGGATCTCATCGAAGAGGGCAACCTCGGTCTTATTCGCGCGGTCGAGAAGTTTGACCCCGAGCGAGGCTTCCGTTTCTCCACCTATGCCACCTGGTGGATCCGCCAGACCATAGAGCGGGCCATCATGAACCAGACCCGTACCATTCGTCTGCCCATTCATGTGGTCAAGGAGCTGAACGTCTATCTGCGCACTGCGCGCGAGCTTTCCCATCGTCTCGACCATGAGCCGACTGCCGAGGATATCGCCTCTGCACTGGATCGCTCTGTGGACGATGTGAATCGCATGCTCAAGCTCAACGAGAAGATCACCTCGGTGGATACTCCCATTGGTGGCGATCGCGACAAGGCGTTGCTGGATGTGCTTTCCGACGAGCGCGGAATGGGGCCCGAGCTGGAGTCCCAGGAAGATGACATGCGCAGCAGCATAGTGCACTGGCTGGAGGAGCTGAATCCCAAGCAGCGCGAAGTGCTGGCCCGCCGTTTCGGTCTGCTCGGCTATGAACCGGCCACCCTGGAAGACGTGGGCGCCGAGATTGGTTTGACCCGCGAGCGGGTGCGCCAGATCCAGGTGGAAGGGTTGCGCCGTCTGCGGGAAATTCTGCTGGGGCAGGGGCTGTCCATTGAGGCGCTGTTCCGCACCAACTAAACGGGTATGAATACCGTCATCAAGATGAAAAAGGGGCCGCAGGCCCCTTTCTTTTTGTCGTGGATCGTCAGGATCACACCGGATCCAGAGTGTCCAGCGGCCAGCGCGGCACGGCCTTGACGACGAGGGGTTCGAAGACTCCCGCCTTCAGGCGTTGCATGCCGGCATAGGCGATCATGGCGCCGTTGTCGGTGCAGTATTCGGTGCGCGGGTAGAAGACTTCACCTTTGAGGTTCTCCATCAGCTCGGCCAGCTGGGCGCGCAGATGACGGTTGGCACTGACGCCGCCTGCCACGACCAGACGATTGAGACCGGTCTCTTTCAGGGCACGGCGGCACTTGATGGCCAGGGTGTCGACCACCGCATCCTCAAACGCCCGGGCGATGTCGGCACGGGTCTGCTCGTCGTCGCCATTGGCTGCTATGGTATTGGCGGCAAAGGTCTTGAGGCCGGAGAAGCTCATGTCGAGCCCGGGACGGTCGGTCATGGGACGCGGGAAGGTAAAGCGTCCAGTGGTGCCCTTTTCTGCCAGCCGGGAGAGCAGCGGACCACCGGGGTAGTCCAAACCCATCAGCTTGGCGGTCTTGTCGAACGCCTCACCGGCGGCATCGTCGATCGATTCGCCCAGCAGCTGATAGCTGCCGATACCGTCGACCCGGACCAGCATGGAGTGGCCGCCGGAAACCAAGAGCGCCACGAAGGGGAACTCGGGGGCCTTCTCTTCCAGCATGGGGGCCAGCAGGTGGCCTTCCATGTGATGTACGGCGATGGCCGGCTTGTCCCAGGCCATCGCCAACGAGCGGCCTATGGTAGCCCCGACCAGGATGGCACCAACGAGACCTGGCCCCGCGGTATAGGCGATGCCATCGATGTCATCCTTGCCAAGCCCGGCCTCTTTCAAGGCGGCCTGGATCAAGGGGATCGTCTTGCGTACATGGTCCCGGCTGGCGAGCTCGGGAACGACGCCGCCGTAGTCCGCATGCAGCTTGACCTGGCTGTACAACTGGTGGGAAAGGATCCCTTTTTGATCATCGAAGATCGCGATCCCGGTTTCGTCACAGGATGTCTCTATGCCCAATACACGCATTGCTAAAAAATTTCACTGCTAAAATGAGACGGCTATGGTAACCTTCGCGGGTTTTTTAAACCAGAGCGATCTCTGCGGGTTTACTTTCATTCCCTGTCCAGAGTATAATTTCGCACCATTTTAAGACATGCTGATCGATTGAAGGTCAGCTAACAATTTATCACTGAGGTGAAAGGCACATGCCAGTAATCAAAGTCCGTGAAAATGAGCCGTTTGACGTTGCTCTGCGTCGCTTCAAGCGTTCTTGCGAAAAGGCCGGTATCCTGTCCGAAGTTCGTAGCCGTGAGTTCTACGAGAAGCCGACTACCATTCGCAAGCGCGCCAAAGCGTCCGCTGTCAAGCGTCACGCCAAGAAGCTGTCCCGCGAAAACGCACGTCGTATCCGCCTGTACTAATCAAGGGATCATGCCGTGTCTCTGAAGGATCAACTCAAGGATCAGCAAAAGCTCGCCATGCTTGCCAAAGACAAGCCTCGGTTGGGTGCTATCCGCTTGTTGATGTCAGAAATCAAGCAGCGTGAAGTCGATACCCGTGTCGAGCTCAATGATGAAGAGATCCTCGCCGTCGTGACCAAAATGGTCAAACAGCGTCGCGATTCCATCAGTCAGTTTGAAGCTGCCGGTCGCCAGGATCTCGCCGACAAAGAGTCCGCCGAGATCGTTGTGCTGCAGGAGTTCCTGCCACAACAGCTGACCGCAGACGAAATTGCCGCCCTGATCGAGCAAGCCATCACTGAAAGTGGTGCTGCCGTCATGGCTGACATGGGTAAAGTCATGGCTGTCTTGAAGCCAAAAATTCAGGGGCGTGCCGATGTCGGCGCCGTCAGTGCTCAGGTGAAAACCCGCTTGGCGTAACAGGCAACTCTCTTGTTTGGTCGAAGAAGCCGTGCTTCCCATTGGAATGCGCGGCTTTTTTATTTCCTATGCAATGAAACAGGACGGTTATGGCTGGCAGGATCCCGCAATCCTTTATCGATGATCTGCTCGTACGCACAGACATAGTCGAGTTGATCGACTCCCGTGTGCGGTTGAAGAAAGCTGGTAAGAACTACCAGGCTTGCTGCCCTTTTCATAACGAAAAAAGCCCCTCCTTTACCGTCAGCCAGGAGAAGCAGTTCTATCACTGTTTCGGTTGTGGTGCCCACGGCAATGCCATCGGCTTTGTCATGGAGTACGACGGCCTGGAATTCCCCGATGCCATCGAAGAGCTGGCAAGCCTGCACGGCATGCAGGTCCCCCGTGAGCAAACGGCGGGTGGATCAAGCCATAGCCAACCAGCCGTCAGCAAGGATCTGTTCGAGCTGATGAACCAGATTGCGCGCTTCTACGAGAGCAATCTCAAGAACGCGCCTCAGGCGGTGGAGTATCTGAAAGGCCGGGGCCTGACTGGCGAGGTGGTCAAGCGCTTCAACATCGGTTATGCCCCTGGGGACTGGGATCAGGTGCGTCGCCGCTTTGGCGCCAGTCGGGATCACGAACAACTGCTGATTTCGGGCGGTATGCTGATCCCCCGTGACAGCGGCCCGGGCAGCTACGATCGTTTCCGCGATCGCATCATGTTTCCGATCCGGGACAAACGCGGCCGGGTCATCGGCTTCGGTGGTCGAGTGCTGGGAGATGGTACGCCCAAGTACTTGAACTCCCCCGAAACCCCCATCTTCCACAAGGGGCGAGAGCTGTTCGGCCTTTATGAGGTCAAGCAGGCACACAAGGATCCGCGCCGGATCCTGGTGGTGGAAGGCTACATGGATGTGGTGGCGCTCGGCCAGTACGACATCGACTATGCGGTGGCGGCACTGGGGACTGCGACCACCAGCGATCACATCCACACCCTGTTCCGTACCACGGCAGAGGTGGTCTGTTGCTACGACGGCGACAACGCCGGTCGGGAAGCGGCCTGGCGTGCGCTGGATAACGCGCTCTCCCACCTGCAGGACGGCCGTGAACTCAAGTTCGTCTTTTTGCCGGATGGCGAGGATCCCGACTCGCTGGTACGCCAGATCGGCAAGGAGGGGTTCGAAGCGTTACTCGACAAGGCCCAGTCGTTTGCGGATTTCATGTTCGAACGCCTCGGGCGCGATGCGGCTCTTTCCGGTGAGGCAGGCAAGTTTGAAGTGGCCAACAAGGCCGCCGAGCTGATTCGTCGGGTACCGGAAGGTTTCACTCGCGAGGGGTTGATTACCCGACTTTCCAGCATGATGCGTTGGGGAGAAAACAAGCAGCGGATTGCCGAGCTGTTTGCCCGCAGCAGCCAGCCCAAGGTGGAAGTCAACAAACCCAAGGCGACCAAACTGACGCCGATCCGCAGGGCTCTGGCCCTGATGGTGCAGTATCCGGCGATCACCGCCGAGCTGCCGGCCATGCCCGAGTTGGCCGGGCTGCGCCTGCAGGGGATCCCTTTCCTGCTGCAGTTGCACCAGCAGATCCTGACCCAGCCGGGAGTGACAACGGGTATCCTGCTGGAGCATTGGCGCGGCACAAAAGAGGGAGAAATACTTGCCCAGCTGGCGATGCATGACCTGTTTGAAGAGGTAAAGCTCGACCAGGAGCCCGATATTCTGGGAGAATTACAGGATACCTTTGTCGGTTTCATCAACCTTTTCCTGAAGCAACGGATCGAAGAATTGCAGGCCAAGGTGGCGCAGGAAGGGCTAAGCTCTGAGGAAACTCAGGAGCTGATGATGCTGATCAGAGAGGTGCAGATTGAGAAAAGAAATGAGAGTGGGGCTTGATATTTGAGTGAGCAGTCCCAATATGAATAGCGTTGCCCGAATCGACGGGATTGAAAGCAAACACTTTATAACCACCTGGCCCCGACAACACTGCGGGCAGGGGTTTCTCATGACCGACGCCGCAACCAGACATAGCATGTCTGGCGGTTTTCTATTAGAATTGGCTATTTGCGCAGCAGCGCACTGTACGCGCAACCTAGCAACACCAACCGGATGAGTTCTATGGAGCAAACCCCGCAGTCTCAGCTTAAACTCCTCGTTGCCAAAGGTAAAGAACAGGGCTACCTGACCTATGCCGAGGTGAACGATCACCTCCCGCAAGACATTGTCGATTCAGACCAGATCGAAGACATCATTCAGATGATCAACGATATGGGCATTCAAGTGGTTGAAAACGCTCCGGATGCTGATGACCTTATCATGGCTGAAGGTGGTACCGCCGATGAGGACGCTGCCGAAGCAGCGGCCCAGGCTCTGGCATCTGTTGAATCTGAGATTGGTCGCACGACCGATCCCGTCCGCATGTACATGCGGGAAATGGGTACCGTCGAACTGCTGACCCGCGAAGGCGAGATCGACATCGCCAAGCGGATCGAAGACGGTATCAACCAGGTACAAAGCTCCGTCGCCGAGTACCCTGAAGCCATCACCTATCTGCTCGAACAGTACGACAAGTACGAAGCCGAGCAGCTTCGCCTGTCCGACATCATATCCGGCTTCATCGATCCGAACGAAGTGGATGACGTGGCGCCGACCGCCACTCATATCGGCTCCGAGCTCAGCGAGGACGACCTCGCCGACGAAGACGAAGACGAAGATGAGGACGAAGACGAAGACGGTGACAACTCCGACGATGACGGCGACGGTGGCCCGGATCCGGAAGTCGCTCGCGAGAAATTCGGCGAACTGCGTGCCCAGTACGAGGTGACTCGTCTCTCCATTCAGCAGAATGGCCGTGCCCACGACGACACCCAGAATGCCATCGCCCAGCTGGCCGATGTCTTCCGTCAATTCCGCCTGATGCCCAAGCAGTTCGATCGCCTGGTCAACAACATGCGGGAGATGATGGAGCGTGTCCGCGTGCAGGAACGCATCATCATGAAGCTCTGCGTTGAGCAGGCCAAGATGCCGAAGAAGACCTTCGTCGCGGCCTTCACCAACAACGAGTGCGAAACTGCCTGGTTCGAATACCAGAAGCAGGCTGGCAAGGCGTGGTCTCCCCGCCTGCTCGAGATGGACGAAGAAGTACTGCGTTCCATCGGCAAGCTGCAGCAGATCGAAGAAGAGACCGGTCTGTCCATCGCCCAGATCAAGGACATCAACCGCCGCATGAGCATTGGTGAGGCCAAAGCCCGCCGTGCCAAGAAAGAGATGGTCGAGGCCAACCTGCGTCTGGTTATCTCCATCGCCAAGAAGTACACCAACCGCGGTCTGCAGTTCCTGGATCTGATCCAGGAGGGCAACATCGGTCTGATGAAGGCGGTCGACAAGTTCGAATATCGTCGCGGCTACAAGTTCTCGACCTATGCCACCTGGTGGATCCGTCAGGCCATTACCCGCTCCATCGCGGATCAGGCCCGTACCATCCGTATCCCGGTGCACATGATCGAGACCATCAACAAGCTCAACCGTATCTCCCGCCAGATGCTGCAGGAGATGGGTCGTGAACCGAACCCGGAAGAGCTGGCCATGCGCATGGGCATGCCGGAAGACAAGATCCGCAAGGTACTGAAAATCGCCAAGGAGCCCATCTCCATGGAGACGCCCATCGGTGATGACGAAGACTCCCACTTGGGCGACTTCATCGAAGATACCACCCTGGCTCTGCCAGCGGATGCGGCCACCAGCGAGAGCCTGCGCAACGCGACCCGCGAAGTGCTGGCCGGGCTGACCGCACGGGAAGCCAAGGTACTGCGCATGCGCTTCGGTATCGACATGAACACCGACCACACCCTCGAGGAAGTGGGCAAGCAGTTCGACGTCACCCGTGAGCGTATCCGTCAGATCGAAGCCAAGGCCTTGCGCAAACTGCGCCATCCGAGCCGCTCGGAAGTGCTGCGCAGCTTCCTGGACGAGTAGTCCCGGGTTTTGTCAGCCTGACATAGCAACAAAAAGCCCCGCCATGCGGGGCTTTGTTTTATCCGTGGTGGCATGGGCGTGAAGAGGGGTCATGGAACCGCTTGAATATGGATGAAATCTCGCCAAGTGGTTGATCTGACTATGGACGGGGTATCCGCCATCCCCTATAATCCACGCCGCTAACCAGCATCAATGGCCCCTTAGCTCAGTTGGTCAGAGCAGTCGACTCATAATCGATTGGTCGTGGGTTCAAGTCCCCCAGGGGCCACCATTTTCAGACAAAGCCGCTCTTTTGAGCGGCTTTGTCGTTTCTGGCGCTTACCAGTGTCTGTCCAGATCCTCGGCATAGAGTGCCATCGCGCGCCGGTAGGGAAGCAGGGCGGGATCCGTGGTGGTGGTCGCGAGGATCCCCAGCAGCGTCTCCATCCCCTCCTTGCTGCGCCCCAGGTTGTAGCAGGTCATGGCGCGAAACACCTTGAACTCCACGGCATCGGGGAAGCGGGACAGGGCCTCGTCAAAGGTGGCCAGCGCCTCGGCATGACGGCCCGTGGTGCGATAGGAGCTGCCAAGTCCAAGCAGGGCTCCGCGCAGCGACGACTCGCCAAGCCCCAGCGACACGGCCTTCTGATAGAGGGGAATGGCCTCGGCCTCTCGCCCCAGCATGTCGTGCAGTCCGGCCACTTCGTAATGCAGCTCGGCGTGGGTTGGGTGCTCGATGAGTTGCAGCAGACCGTGCTGACGGGCTTCCTGGAGCCGTCCCTCGGCCTTGAGGGTGTTCAGCTGTTTCATATGCGCTCCTGCATGGGGATGAAGGATCAGTATGCCTGCCGACAGGCTGGCGGGGAACGGGTCATGGAGCCATGAAAAAGGCCTCCCGCCGATGGCGGGAGGCCTGGCTCGGCGCCGGGGCGCAATCGCCCTGGCGTGTGTCCAGCCTTACTGGGAGCTCAGGCTGTAGGCCAGGGTCTGGTCGTTGAAGCGCACCACATAGGCACCGACCACTGCCGTGGTGATGTCTGCCCCGGCCAGCTCGGCCACGCCATCCTTGTTGGTGTCGCCGTAGTTCTGGGTCCAGTCCCCCTTGACGTCGAACTTGAAGCGCTGGCTGCCGTTCCTATCACCGCTGCCGGTGAAGGTGACGCTGGCCTGCCAGAGGTGATCCCCGACCAGGGACATGGGGGTGGTGCCCCAGTTGTTGGTGGTGCCGCGAATGTTGAGGCTGGCGACATTCTTGGCATAGGTGACGCTCACCGGAGTCAGGCTGTATTGCAGGGTCTGATCGTTGAAACGTACCCGGTACTGGCCGATGACCGGGGTGAGGATGTCACTGCCGGTCAGTTCGGCCACGCCGTCCTTGTTGGTGTCGCCGTAGTTCTGGGTCCAGTCCCCCTTGACGTCGAATTTGAAGCGCTGGTTGGTCTGACCGTCGAAGGTGACCAGGGCTTCCCACTGATTGTCGGCGATCAGCGTCATGGCAAGGGATCCCCAGGCATTGGGGGTGCCGCGGAAGTTCAGGGTGGGCAATACGCTGGCGTAGGTGCCGTTGTCGTCGGTGACGGTCACGGTGGCGCTGGCACTGGCGGTCAACCCTTCCGCATCGGTCACGGTGACCGTCACGGTATGGGTACCCGGGGTATCGAACCGGACCGTCTCCGTGGCGGCGGTGCCCCCGCTGGACCAGCTGTAGCTCACCACACCGCCATCATCGCTGGAAGCGGAGGCGTCGAACACCACGCTCTCGCCCGCCTTGACGCTGAGGGTTTTGGGAGAGAGGGCGGCGACCGGTGCCTGGTTGCTGGTGAGGGGGGTGACCGTGTAGCGCAGATCGCTCTCGCTCAGGGTGATGCGGTAGGTGCCCGCCCCGCTGACCAGGATATCCTTGCTGCTGCCCTTGTCGGCGATGCCATCCCCTTCGTTGTCGCCGTAGTTCTCGGCCCAGTTGCCGAAGACGTCGAACTTGAAGCGCTGGGCACCGGTGGCGTCACCGTTGCCGGTCAGGGTGAGGGTGGCGGACCAGACACGGTTGGCATCGACGGTCATGGGGGTGTTGCCCCAGGCGTTGTGGGTGCCGCGCAGGTTCATGCTGCTGAACTTGTTGCCCGGCAGGACGGAACCGCCGCAGGGGCTGGCCTTGGTGCAACCGGCGATGATGGCGGCCGCCTTCATGCCGGGGACGTTCAGGCTGGCCTTGCCGCTGCCATCGACGGTGACATAGCCGCCGCTGCAGTAGTCATTGCCCCCCAGGAGGTTGCAGTACTCGCCGGCCGGCAGGCCGGTCTGCACCGAGGCCACCAGGCTGCCGCTCTCGTTGTTGATGGCGACGAAGCCCTTGTCACCGCGGCTGAAGGCTATCTGATTGTTGCCGTTGTCCCACCAGTTGCTGACGGGCTGGCCTTCGGTCCGGTTGTGGAACAGGGCCATGTTCATGATGGTCGGTCGGCGCTGTTCGCAGTTCCACTGGCTGTCCGTGCAGGGCGTGCTGCCCGGCGCCCCCTTGTCGGTTTCATAGGTGCCCATGTTTTCAAAGCGATAGCCCGACATCACCTGCTTCCAGCCATAGGGCCAGGCCATCATGAAGGTGTTGGCCAGATCGTAGCGGGCACCGCTCATGAAGGTGAGCATGCCGCCACCGCCGTGGCCGCGTTCGCGGTCGTGGTTGACCACGAAGACGAAGGCCTTGTTGGAGGGGAGCAGGCCCCAGCTCTCGCCCAGGGTCTTGAGGTTCTTGATCTGGCCGTTGAAGTTGGCGGCGAGATCGGTGCCGTATTTGAAGTCGGTGACGGTGTCGATATAGGTGTAGCGGCCCGGCTGAATGTCGGGGGACTCCCCGCCTGCGCCGATCACCTCCAGGTAGGCCCTGGGGCTGCCCGCCTTGTCGAGGATGGCCTTCACATCGGCCGGCGCCATGTGCTTGGCCGCATCGATGCGAAAGCCCGCCACGCCCCAGCCGAGCAGGGTCTTCATGTAGGTGGCGATCTGATCCTGGACGTAGGATGAGCCGGTATTGAGGTCCGGCATGCCGTAGAGGGCGCCGTTCCAGACGTTGTTGCTGTCGCCGTAGTTGGTGATGTCGCCGCTGTGGTGGAAGTCGTTGTAGCCGAACTGGGGATATTGGTATTGCCCCGAGTTGTAGCTGCCGCCGCCGGTGGCGGTGCCGGAACCCGATGCCAGCTGGTTGAAGACGGCGTCGGCATAGACCTTGACCCCGGCCGCGTTGCAGCGGGCGATCATGCTCCTGAGCTCTGCCTCGCTACCGCCGAAGCTGTTGAAATTCTTGAAGCTGACCGGTTGATAGACGGTCCACCAGACCTGGCTGCCCTGCTTGTGCTCGGCGGGTGGGGTGATCTGGACGCCACCGAACCCCTTGGGCCCGAGCACGGTCTCGCACTCGTTGGCGATGTCGTTGAACTTCCATTGGAACAGGTGAACCATGACCCCTTCGGCGCTGGCAGTGTGGCTGAAAGAGCCGAGTGCCGCCGCCAGCAGGGCGGTTCGAAACAGTGTGTTGTGCATGACGATTTTCCCTTCGATCTTGTTATTGACGTATCACTGTCGTGTAGTCGAACGGACAACAAACAACCTCGTTCAGCTCCGTAGCATTCATGAAATCGACGTGGTTGAAAATCGAACAAGCTGAATTAATTAAGAAATGTGAATGAAAATGCTTTCATGCTATTCGGTGGCAGCAGGAGGGGGCAGAGGGGAGCAGATCGGTGCGAGATCCCGTCAAGCGGGTAGCGAAGGGGATGAACAGGGGCCCCGCAGGGCCCCGTGAACGTTCAGACGTTGGGTTCCTGCTGCCCGGCACTGGCCCGGGCACGACGCCCTGGCAGCATGCGGGTGACCAGGTTGCTGCGCTGGCGCCAGGAGGTGTAGGCGATGGCGCACAGGTGCAGAGCGATCATGCCCTGGAGTACCCAGGTGCACCACTCGTGCCAGTCGTCCGCCCCCAGATCGAAGCCGGTCTCGGTGTTCTGGAACCAGCCGGTCCCTGCGGTGGCGAGTACCAGCAGCCAGAGTGCCCAGACCGCCAGCTTGCCGCTGCCGTGATGGCCCGGGGTGGGCGGGGTCCGTTCGCGCAGGGCGTCGGCCTGATGGCGAAAATCCTCCCGGCTCGGGATGAGGGCACGCAGGCGGGCGTGGCCGCGAGCGAAGGTGAGCCCCCACAGCAGGCGTATGCCGATGAGCACCATGACGGCGTATCCCATCCGCTCGTGCCACTCCTCGCCCGCCTCGTTGAGCCAGAGATTGCCGATACAGATGGCCGCCACACCCCAGTGGGTGAGGCGCACCAGAGCATCCCAGTGGAAGGGATCAGCCTTTTTGCTTGGCATAGTTGTGGTACTCCTTCTTCAGGTCGTTGACCTTGGCCAGGTGCTCGCGCGCCTTGGCTTCGTCACCGGCCTGGAGGGCTGCCAGGCTGGCATCCAGCTCGGTCTGCACTTCGGTCATGCCTTCCAGGAACTTCTCCTTCTTGGCGGCGGGCATGTTCTTGCCCTTGGCGACATCCAGCTGGGCCTTCATCTCCTTGATGTATTTCTCCATGGTGGCCGCGTCGTCGGCTTTGACGGCCTGCTTGTAGTTGAAGCCGATCTTCTTCATCGGCTGCTCCAGATCGCCAGCCATGGCAGGCAGGGCCATCAGGCCGAACATCAGGGGCAGCAGCAGGGGACGCACAGTTTTCAGCATGGGATTTCCTTATGAGACGACGAGATTGCAGGTTGTTATAGCACTCATTTGAGTGCGGTTTCACGCATCATGATGCCATGAAAGGGCGATCATTGTATGAAGAAAGTGCGACCAATTGTGACGAATTGTGCAGGGGATTGCTGTGGGAATGTAGCCGAAAGAGAACGGCCACCGGATCTCGCCTCCGGCAGGGATACAAGGGCGCGCATCTGGCCCGGGAAGGGGCCCGCAGGCAGTGAATCATGCTGCCATTTTTTATCACACATCGTTTTGTTAAAGTCAGGTGAGTTTTTCAGGTGTTTTTGTTTTTGAAAGCCACCACCCATGGATGATTCCACTGCCCGTACAGACGCCGTGCAACAAAAAAAGGGCCCGCAGGCCCTTTGAGTGATCGGGATCCGGCCCTTATTCGGCCTGCTCGCGCTCGATGGCACGCCAGCCGATGTCCTTGCGATAGAAGATGCCGTCCCACTGGATGCGACCAGCCAGGGCATAGGCCCGCTGCTGGGCTTCCTGCACCGTGTGGCCGAGGGCGGTGGCGCACAGCACGCGGCCACCCTGAGTCAGGCTGGTGTGTCCTTCCAGGCGGGTGCCTGCATGGAACACCTTCTCCCCTGCCACTTCGTCCACCGGCAGGCCGCTGATGGGGTGGTTGCTGCCGTAGTCGCCGGGATAGCCACCCGCTGCCAGCACCACGCCGATGGCGGCGCGGGGGTCATAGACGGCTTCCTTCTGATCCAGCTGGCCGGCGCAGGCGGCGAGGCAGAGATCCACCAGATCGGACTGCATCCGCAGCATGATGGGCTGGGTTTCGGGGTCGCCGAAGCGGCAGTTGAACTCGATCACCTTGGGGTTGCCCTCGGCATCGATCATCAGGCCGGCGTAGAGGAAGCCGGTGTAGACGTTGCCCTCGGCCGCCATGCCGCGCACGGTCGGCATGATCACCCGCTCCATCACGCGCTGGTGCACTTCGTCGGTCACCACGGGGGCCGGGGAGTAAGCCCCCATGCCGCCGGTGTTGGGGCCGGTGTCGCCGTCGAAGGCGCGCTTGTGATCCTGGCTGGTGGCCATGGGCAGCACGTGCTCGCCGTCCACCATGACGATGAAGCTCGCCTCTTCCCCGTCCAGGAACTCCTCGATCACCACCCGGGCGCCGGCATCGCCGAAGGCATTGCCGGAAAGCATGTCACGTACCGCCGCTTCCGCCTCGTCGAGGGTCATGGCGACGATCACCCCTTTGCCGGCGGCCAGACCGTCGGCCTTGATGACGATGGGGGCGCCCTTCTCGCGCAGATAGGCCAGCGCCGGCTCCACCTCGGTGAAGTTCTGGTAATCGGCGGTGGGGATGGCGTGACGGGCCAGGAAGTCCTTGGTGAAGGCCTTGGAGCCTTCCAGCTGGGCGGCGGCGGCGGTCGGGCCGAAGATGGTCTGATCGGCGGCGCGGAAGGCATCGACCACCCCTTTCACCAGGGGGGCTTCCGGTCCGACGATGGTGAGGCCGATCTGGTTCGCCTTGGCGAAGGCCAGCAGGCCCTCGATGTCGGTGGCCTGGATGGCGACGTTCTCGATGCCCGGCTCAAGCTGGGTGCCCGCATTGCCCGGTGCCACGAAGACCTGGGTCACCAGGGGGGAGTGTTTGGCCTTCCAGGCCAAGGCGTGTTCACGGCCGCCGTTGCCAATGATCAGTACTTTCATCGTCTCGCTCGCTTCTGTCTGAGTTCACTGGCGCTGCGGTGGCAACCTGCCAGTGGAAAGGATCCGGTGCTAAAGAGGCAGGGCCGCCATCGGCGGCCCTGGGCTGTCAGTGACGGAAATGACGCATGTTGGTGAACACCATGCACATGCCGTGTTCGTTGGCGGCGTCGATCACCTCCTGGTCGCGCATCGAGCCACCTGGCTGGATGACGCAGGAGATGCCCGCGGCAGCGGCGGCATCGATGCCGTCGCGGAACGGGAAGAAGGCGTCGGAGGCCATGACGGAGCCCGCCACGGTCAGCCCTTCATCCTCGGCCTTGATGCCGGCGATTTTGGCAGAGTAGACGCGGCTCATCTGGCCGGCGCCCACGCCGATGGTCTGGCCGTTCTTGGCGTAGACGATGGCGTTGGATTTGACGAACTTGGCGACCTTCCAGCAGAACAGCAGATCCTGCAGCTCGGCCTCGGTGGGTTGACGCTGGCTGACCACCTTCAAATCCCCGAGCGTCACCATGCCCAGATCGCGCTCCTGCACCAGCAGGCCGCCGTTGACGCGCTTGAAGTCAAAGCCTTGCGCCGGGGCAGTCCACTGGCCGCATTCCAGCAGGCGCACGTTCTGCTTGGCGGCGACCGCCTCGCGGGCTGCCTGGCTGATGCTGGGGGCGATGATCACTTCCACGAACTGGCGGGCGACGATGGCCGCGGCGGTCTCGCCGTCCAGTTCGCGGTTGAAGGCGATGATGCCGCCAAAGGCCGAGGTGGGGTCGGTCTGGTAGGCGCGATCGTAGGCTGCCAGCAGGTCGTCACCGATGGCGACACCGCAGGGGTTGGCATGCTTGACGATGACGCAGGCCGGTTCGCTGAACTCCTTCACGCACTCCAGCGCCGCATCGGTGTCGGCGATGTTGTTGTAGGAGAGGGCCTTGCCCTGCAGCTGGATGGCGCTTGCCACCGAGCCCGGCGCGGCCTGCTCTTCGGCGTAGAAGGCGGCAGCCTGGTGGCTGTTCTCGCCATAGCGCATGTCCTGCTTCTTGATGAACTGGCTGTTGAAGGTGCGGGGGAAGCGGGACTCTTCGTCGCCTTCCTTGTTTTCGCCGTAGGAGGGCACCAGGGTGCCGAAGTAGTTGGCGATCATGCCGTCGTAGGCGGCGGTGTGCTCGAAGGCGGCGATGGCCAGATCGAAGCGGGTGGAGAGGGTCAGGCTGTTGCCGTTGCCATCCATCTCGGCGATGACGCGGTCATAGTCGGAGGCCTTGACGACGATGGTGACGTCCTTGTGGTTCTTGGCAGCGGAGCGGACCATGGTCGGGCCGCCGATGTCGATGTTCTCGACGGCGTCTTCCAGGGTGCAACCGGCTTTGGCCACGGTGGCGGCGAAGGGATAGAGGTTGACGACGACCATGTCGATGGGGGAGATAGCGTGCTCGGCCATGATGGCGTCATCCCGGTCGCGACGGCCGAGAATGCCGCCGTGTACCTTGGGATGCAGGGTCTTGACCCGGCCGTCCATCATCTCGGGGAATCCGGTGTAGTCGGACACCTCGGTCACCGGCAGGCCCGCATCGGCCAGCAGCTTGGCGGTACCACCGGTGGAGAGCAGGGCCACACCACGCGCGTCGAGTGCCTTGGCAAATTCCAGGATGCCAGTCTTGTCAGACACACTCAGCAGTGCACGGCGAATGGGTCGAGCTTGTTCCATCACACTATCGTCCTCAGCATAACGGGGACCGTTCCATGGGAGGCGAGGCTCAACACACAGAGAGTCCCCAAATAAATGGAAGTGGGGGATTTCGCAAACCACTCTCGCCCGGGGCGGCCGTTGGCAAAAGCGTTTTAGGAAATGCCCGCTTGACGCGACGCTCTCTTGTGGGCGCGTATTCTACACAAAAAATGTGACCTGTGGTGGATTTTTTAAAGAGACAAACCCTTGTGGGATGCGGCGTTAAACGTTTTCTGGTGAATTTTTGTGAAACGTTTGTCTTTTCAGTGTTTTGGGGATAAATGGCCGGCAAGTGAGGGGTTAGCTGCTGCTTTCCTGCCTTTGACTGGCAATCGCCGGGCAAAGAGGTGATAGTGGAGGCCGGTTTATATTGAGTACCATGTCGGGAATGTCATGCGGGGGGAGAGGACCATGTATCGGATCGGTGAACTGGCCAAGGCGTGCGGGGTGAAGGCCGACACCCTGCGCTTTTATGAGAAGAACGGCCTCATCTCGCCGGGCATTCGCAACGAATCCGGCTATCGCCTCTACGGGGAGCAGGACAAGCGGCGGCTGGAGTTCATCATCCGCGCCAAGTCGGTGGGCTTCTCCCTCGCGGACATCGGCGAGCTGCTTGCCCTCGACACCAACAAGGCCAAGGTCACCTGCCAGGAGGTGAAGGCGGTGGCTGACACCAAGCTCGAACAGGTGGAGCAGAAGCTCCTGGAGCTGACCCGTTTTCGCGAGAACCTGAAGGCCCTCTCCGACATCTGCTGCGGCGGCCCGCGCTCGGCGGAGCACTGCGCCATCCTCGAGACCCTGGAGTCCGGCGCCCCTTCCCGCCACGAGCATCACGACCATGAGCACTGAGCTGCGTCGGCCCCGGGTCTCCGCCTTTCTCGCCCTCTCCCTCGACGGTTTCATCGCCGGGGAGGGGGGCGATCTGGCATGGCTGGCCCCCTATGGTGGCGACGGGCCGCAGGAGACCGGCTACAGCGCCCTGATGGCGAACGCGGACACCCTGCTGATGGGGCGCAACACCTACGATATCGTGAGCGCCTTTCCCGAGTGGCCCTACGGGGACAAGCCGCTGGTGGTACTGACCCACAGGCCCGCCGACCCCCGTCCTCGGGTCTCCTTCCGGCAGGGGGCGCTGGCGCAGGTGCTGGACGAGTTGTGGCAGGGGGGAAGCCGTCACCTCTATCTGGATGGCGGGGAGCTGGTGAGGCAGGGTCTGCAGGGGGCCCTGGTGGACGAGCTGACCCTGTTCTGGGTGCCGGTCACCCTGGGGGGCGGGATCCCGCTCTTTACCGGGCCTCTCCCCGCAGGGTTGAGACCGGTGTCGAGCGCCGTGCTGCCAAGCGGCCTGGTGCGGGTTATCTATCACCCCGCCTGACAGCTTGCACGGGGGAGGCAAGAGGCGCACAATCGGCGCGTTTTTCGCCATCTGCCCTTCCAGGCAGGGACGATAGGCAAACACGACACCCCCATCAAGGAGCCCATATGGCCAAGAAGAAGGTGACTTCCGTCACAGCCGAACCCGCCTGCGAACATCAGCGCGGCATCATTCAAGACAACCACCTCAAGGCACTGGTGACCTCCCCCCTGTTCCAGGCCCGGGTCGAACCGAGCAAGAAGGGCAAGGGCAGCTATCAGCGCAAGGCCAAGCACGGCAAGCAGTGGGAGCCCGGCCAACAGCAGATGGTACGCGTCTGCTGCTGAGCGGGTTTCTGCTTTGGCACCTGTCCACGATCTTGCTGCGAGGCCGTGATCAAGGCTCATGTGCTGCTCGCAATCCTCATGTGTACTTACACACTCCGGTTCCTGCGCAGCTCTTCACCTTGCTGACAGCCTCTCGTGACAGACCGTGAACAGGTTCTTGGAACCAAAACAATCAGGGCGCCAATGGCGCCCTGATTGTTGTTCTATTTGCTGGTGCTGACTTGCGGTCTTGCCGCAAGAGAGTGAACCCGTATTCACTCGTCCATAAAGAGTTCGAGCAGCACGTTGAGATAGCGATGACCGAGGGGGGTGAGCTGCCAGCTGTCGCCGAGATCCTCGATTAGCTCCTTGCTCTGGGCGATGTCCAGCACCGTCTCCACCCGCTCCAGCGGCAGCCCGGTGTAGGCCTCGAACTCCGTCTTGGGGGCCGGCTCAAACAATCTGAACCGGTTCATGAAGTACTCGAGCGGCAGATCGTCCGCGCTCACCTGCCACTGCTCGTCCAGATAGGGGCGGCTCGGGTCCAGATATCCCTTGGGATGCTTCACCTTGGCGGTGCGCAGGATCTGCTGGTTGGCGAGATCCGTCACCTTGCCGTGGGCGCCGCAGCCGATCCCCAGATAGTCGCCGAAGCGCCAGTAGTTGAGATTGTGGCGGCACTGGTAGCCCGCCTTGGCATAGGCCGAGATCTCGTACTGCTGATAGCCCTTGGCAGTCAGCATGGCGTGGCCCTGCTCGTAGATCTCCCACAGGGTGTCATCTTCCGGCAGCTTTGGCGGCTTGGAGGCAAACGCCGTGTTCGGCTCAATGGTGAGCTGGTACCAGGAGAGATGCGGCGGCGCACAGTCGATGGCCTGCTGCAGGTCGTAGAGCGCATCGTCCAGACTCTGATCCGGCAGGCCGTGCATCAGATCCAGGTTGAAGGTGGGCAGTGCGATGGCGTGGGCCAGTTCGGCGGCCTTGCGCGCCTCCTCGGGGCCGTGGATGCGGCCGAGGCGGGTCAGCTTCTCCTGCTGGAAACTCTGCACCCCGATGGAGATGCGGTTGATGCCGGCCCGCTGGAAGCCGGCGAACTTGTCCGCCTCCACCGTGCCCGGGTTGGCCTCCATGGTGATCTCGCAGTCTGCGGTGAGTGCGATGCGCGCGCGCACCCCGTCCAGCAGCGCTTGCATGGCTTCCACGGAGAGCAGACTCGGCGTGCCGCCGCCGATAAAGATGGAGGAGAGGGAGCGCCCCTGAGCCCAGTGCAGGTCTTGCTCCAGATCCTCCAGCAGGGCGGCCACATACTCGAGGTGGGGCAGCTCCCCCTTCTGGGCGTGGGAGTTGAAGTCGCAGTAGGGGCACTTCTGGACACACCAGGGCACGTGGATATAGAGGGAGAGGGGCGGCAGTTGCAGCATGGGGTTTCCAGTATTCAACAATCAAAAGGGGTCGGGTTGCCCTTGTCGTCGATGACAACGGGCCGGGGCGCCGCGAACGAAACGGGGGCCGACGGCCCCCATTGTAGATGACAACGCGGCGGGAGACAGCGCTTTAGTTGACCGCCGCCAGGGCCGCTTTGAGCTTGGCCAGCGCCTGGCCGCGATGGCTGAGCTGGTTCTTGAGCTCGGCCGGCATCTGGGCCGAGGTGCAGTCGTGATCGGGCACGAAGAACACAGGGTCATAACCAAAGCCGTGCTGACCGCGCGGCTCGTCGATGATCATCCCCTCCCAGCTGGCCTGGCAGATGATGGGGGTAGGATCGTCGGCGTGGCGCATGTAGACCAGCACGCACCAGAAGCGAGCGCTCTTGAGATACTCGGGGGCCCCTTTCAGCTCGCCCAGCAGCTTGTCGATGTTCTCCTTGTCGCTGGCACCGGCGCCGGCAAAACGGGCGGAGTAGACGCCGGGGCGGCCGTGCAGCAGATCCACTTCCAGGCCGGAGTCGTCGGCAACCGCCGGCAGGCCGGTGACGCGGGCGGCGTGGCGGGCCTTGATGATGGCATTCTCGACGAAGGTGGTGCCGGTCTCGTCGGCATCGGAGACCGCAAACTCGCTCTGTGGGATCACCTGGATCTTCATATCGGCCAGCATGGCGGCCAATTCTTTCACCTTTTTCTGGTTCCCTGTTGCCAGGACAAGCTTGTTCATCGAGCACCTCCGCAAAAATAATCTGCGCATTCTATGCGGGGCTGGCGCCCAGGAAAAGCGCCAATTGCCCTGGATCACCCTCACCGGGGTCATGGCAAGATGTGGATAAAATGAATGTTTCCTGAATGGAATAACAGAAGTGATTAAATACCATTTCAATTCATTACTGTGAGTCAGTAGACTCGCGCCCCAATCCATTTCCCCCATGCCACGAGGTGACTGATGCCATTGATTCTTCTGCTTGTCCTACTGGTGCTGTTCAGTCCGCTGGCCATCGACATCTACCTGCCCGCCATTCCGCAGATGGCCGAGCAGCTGGGCGCCGAGGTGACCCTGATGCAGGGCACCATCACCTGGTTCCTGTTCAGCATGGGACTGGGGCAACTGTTGGTGGGGCCGCTGGCCGACCGCTACGGCCGCAAGCCCATCGCCCTTGGCGGCGTGCTGCTCTACGGTCTGAGCGCCCTGGGTGCCGGCTTTGCTGCCAGCCTTGGCGAGCTGATGCTGGCGCGGGTGCTGCAGGGCCTCGGCGCCTGTGCCACCTCGGTGGCCGCCTTCTCGGTGGTACGTGACAGCTACGGCCCCAAGAAGAGCGGTCAGATGATCTCCTACCTGAACGGTGCCATCTGTTTCATTCCGGCGCTGGCCCCCCTGCTCGGTGGCTGGCTCACCGCCAAGGCGGGCTGGTCGGCCAACTTCTGGTTTATGGCCGGTTATGCGGCCATCGTCGGCAGCTGGCTGCTGTGGCGGATGCCGGAGACCCGACCGGAAGAGACCCGCAGCGGCGGCCCGCTCATCAGCTGGTCGCGCTACAGCCCGGTGCTGCGCTCCCCGAGCTTCCTGTTCAACGCGACGCTGTGCATGCTGGCGATGGCGGTGATCCTGGCCTATGTCACCGCGGCGCCGGTGCAACTGATGGTGAGGCTGGGGCTGGACATGAGCGGCTTCAGCTACTGGTTTGCGGCTAACGCGGCGCTCAACATCCTGGCCTGCTTCCTGGCGCCCCGTTTCATCGCCAGGGTGGGGCCAAGACGCACCCTGCGCATCGGCCTGCTGGTGCTGCTGCTATCCGCCATCTCCCTGAGCTTGTCGATGCACATCGCGCATCCGCTGGCCATGATGGGCCCGGTGTTCCTCTCCAGCATCGGCTTTGCCATGATCCTGGGTTCGGCCGCCGGCATGGCGCTGGCACCGTTCGGTCACTGCGCCGGTACCGCCGCCGCCCTGCTCGGTCTGTTCCAGATGAGCGGCTCCGGTGCGCTGGTGGGCTTTATCGGTGCGCTGATGCACGACCCGCTGAACCAGCTGGCGCTGCACATGTGGCTGTTGCTGCCTCCGTTGCTGGTGCTGATGACCCGCCAGGGCCGGCGCTTGTGTTTGCAATAAATCCTGTGCTCTGATGGGCACACTCAGGGGGCCTTGGGCCCCCTTCTCTTTTGGCAGGCCAAAGGTTTGCCTGCATCTCATGACACAGCTACCCGTGGAGAAAACCGGATGAGCCACACAATCAATGCCGCCCTGGTGGGTTATGGCTTTGCAGGCCAAACCTTTCACGCCCCGTTTCTGACCAGCACGCCCGGGCTCTCCCTCGGCTGGGTGGTGAGCCGCGATGCCGCCAAGGTGCATGCCGCGCTGCCCGGCTGCCGGGTCGGTTCGCTGGCCGAGGTGCTGGCGGACCCCTCGGTCGATCTGGTGGTGATCGCCACTCCCAACGACACCCATGCCCCCATTGCCCGCGAGGCGCTGCTGGCGGGCAAGCACGTGGTGATCGACAAGCCGTTCGCCCTGGATCTGGCCGAGGCGAAGGCGCTGGTGGAGCTGGCGCAGAAGCAGCAGCGCCTGCTCAGCATCTTCCACAACCGGCGCTGGGACGGTGACTTTCTCACCGTGCGCCGCCTGCTGGCAGAGGGGGCGCTCGGTCAGGTTGCCCAGTTCGAATCCCATTTCGATCGTTATCGCCCCGAGGTGCGCCAGCGCTGGCGTGAAGCGGGCGGTCCGGGCTCCGGCCTCTGGTTCGATCTCGGCCCCCACATCCTCGATCAGTCGCTGCAGCTGTTCGGTCAGCCGGACTGGCTGCAGGCGGATCTGGCCCAGCAGCGCCCCGGCGCCCTGGCTGATGACTACTTCCACGTGGTGCTGGGTTATGGCGAGATGCGGGTCGTGCTGCACGGCAGCTGCCTGGTGTCGGCCACCATGCCGCGTTTCGTCATCCACGGCAGCGATGGCTCCTTCATCAAGTTCGGCATGGATGTGCAGGAGGAGCAGCTCAAGCTCGGCAAGCGGCCGCCGGCGGCAGACTGGGGGGTGGACAACGAACCCGGCCAGCTCAGCCGGATCCGCGATGGTCAGCTGCAGCAGCAGAGCGTGGCCGGCGAGGCGGGGGATTACGGCGCCTACTATCGCGGCGTCTGTGCCGCCATCCGTGGGGAAGGCGACAACCCGGTGCCGGCCGACGAGGCTCTGGCGGTGATGGCCTTGCTGGACCTGGCCCGGGAGAGCGACCAGCAGGGGCGGCGCCTGCCTTGTCAGAAGCTGTCTGACTGACGGCGTAATCCGGCAGCGCCGAGAGCCTGACAGAAAGACAATAGCTGACTGGCAATCGTCAGGTAATTGGCGATTTGTTGTGCGAATCTGGTGATGGATGGGTGTTTTATATTAATATTTGTCGTTGCAGCAGTGTTTCTTATCATGCCAACGAGAAAATATCATTGTGATACGCGTTTTCATCGGCCGCATATGGGGATATATTTCGCGCGCCTTCGGGCTCCAGCGGCCGGTGTGCCGACAGGAGCCGGGGCGTACAGTGATGGTCCCTGCACCATCTCTCCATCTTTTTTTGAGGGTATGCACATGAACAAAGTACTGGTAGCCGGTATCCTGGGTCTGATGTTGACCGCCTGTGGTCAGAAAGAAGAAGCTGCCGCTCCGGCTGCGACCCCGGCCGCAGACGTTGCTGCCACTGTCGAGAAAGCCGCTAGCGAAGCGTCTGCTACCGTCGAGAAGGCTGCTTCCGAAGCTTCCGCTACTGTCGAGAAGGCTGCCGCTGACGTGGCCACCAAGGCTGAAGCTGCCGTGAGCGATGCCAAGGCCAACTAAGCCAGCACCTCATTGAAAAACGGGCCCGGCGCACTCGCGCCGGGCCCGTTTTTTTATGGCCATGGAAGGGCGTTGCCCGGTCAGCCGAGGGGTTCCACCAGCAGGATGTGGGAGTCGGCCCCCACCACCTTGACCCGGCTGCCGGCCGGCAGCGGCGCGTTGCAGCGCACCGTCCAGACGGTGTCGTCCAGATGCACCCGGCTCATCCCCTGGCTGACCTCGTCCAGCAGGGTCAGCTCGCGGCCCATGTAGCTTTGCATCCGCTCGTTGATGGGAGCGGCGGCATCCAGCCCGGAGCGATCCCGGCGATGCTGCCAGCGCCACCAGGCCCAGGTGGTGAGCAGGGATTGCAGGGCGAAGAGCAGCAACTGCGCCTGCCAGCCGAAGGGCCAGACCAGCAGCAAGAGTCCCACCTCCAGGGCGGCGATGCCGGTCCAGAGCAGGAAGCCCACCGACCCCATCACCTCGATGGCCAGCAGCACGAAGCCGAGCCCCAGCCAGTGCCAGTGGGTCAGCCCCTCGAACAGGGCTGTCATGATTTGCCCGCCTTGCCGTCTTTGTTGAACAGCTCGGCCATGCCCGCCACCGAGCCTATCAGGCTGCCCGCTTCCAGGGGCATCATGATGATCTTGCTGTTGGGGCCTTCACCGATGCGGGCCAGGGCCTCGGTGTATTTCTGGGCCACGAAGTAGTTGATGGCCTGCATGTCGCCCTCGGCGATCGCCTGGGAGACCATGTGGGTCGCCTTGGCTTCCGCCTCGGCGGCCCGCTCCCGCGCTTCAGCGGCGAGGAAGGCGGCCTGACGTTCACCCTCGGCTTTCAGGATCTGGGACTGCTTCTCCCCCTCGGCCTTCAAGATCTTGGACTGGCGCACCCCTTCGGCCTCCAGCACCTCGGCCCGCTTCTGGCGCTCGGCCTTCATCTGGGCGTTCATGGCTTCCACCAGGGCGAGGGGCGGGCGCACATCCTTGATCTCGATCCGGGTCACCTTGATGCCCCAGGGGGCGGTGGCGGCATCCATGGTGCGCAGCAGCTTCTCGTTGATGGTGTCGCGCTGGGAGAGCATTTCGTCCAGCTCCATGGCGCCGAGCACGGTCCGCATGTTGGTCATGGTGAGATTGCGGATGGCACTGGTGAGATCATTGACCTCGTAGCCCGCCTTGCGGGCATCCACCACCTGCACGAAGCTGATGGCGTCGATGGTGACGTTGGCGTTGTCCCGGGAGATCACCTCCTGGGCCGGGATGTCCAGCACCTGCTCCATCATGATGATCTTGTGACCGATGCGGTCGATGTAGGGGATCAGCAGGTTGAGGCCCGGGGAGAGGGTGCGGGTGTAGCGGCCGAAGCGCTCCACGGTCCAGTTGTAACCCTGGGGCACTATCTTGATGCCGGCACTCAGGGTGGCGAGTACCAGGAATATGAAGATCCCCAATACAATCAATGACTCATTCATGATTAAGCTCCTTATGAAACACTTTCACTAGCCTAGGGTCTGGTGCCATCCACCACAAGCAGATTCGCTTCTCTATTGCCGCCACACGGCTTTACTAATTACCAAAACGCATTAAAGAGCATTTTTTATTATTTTGAGGGATAAGCGCTCCTGCCTATAGTCGCCCCAGATGTCGCGATGCCGAGGAGCGGGCCCTGATGGATTATTTACCTATGTTTGCCAGGTTGGAAGGCCGCCCGGTACTGCTGGTGGGCGGGGGCGAGGTTGCCCTGCGCAAGGCGCGCCTGCTGCTGGCGGCAGGTGCCCGGATCACCCTGGTCTCTCCCGCGCTCGAGCCCGAGTTCCATGAATTTGCCGGTCGCTTCACCCATGTGGTGGCGCGTTTCGACCCGGCCCACCTGGCAGGGCAGATCCTGGTGGTGGCCGCGACCGACGATCTCGAGGTCAATGCCCTGGTCTACCAGAGCGCCACCGAGCGCGGTCTGTTCGTCAACCTGGTGGATGACCCCGAGCGCTCCAGCTTTATCTTCCCCTCCATCATCGATCGCAGCCCCATCGTGGTGGCCGTCTCCAGCGGCGGCAAGGCCCCCGTGCTGGTGCGCCTGTTGCGCGAGCGGCTCGAGAGCCTGCTGCCCCGCCATCTTGGCGGTCTGGCGGAGCTCTCCGGCCGGGTGCGCCGCCGGGCCAAGCAGGTGCTGGCCTCCCTCTCCGATCGCCGCCGCTTCTGGGAGCGCGCCTTTGCCTCCAACACCCTGGCCGGTCTGATTGAGAAAGCCGATTGGCAGGGTGCCGAGCAGTGGCTGAACGAGGGACTGGACAAAGCCCGTACCGAAGTGGGCGAAGTGGTGCTGGTGGGGGCGGGCCCGGGGGATCCTGGCCTGCTGACCCTCAAGGCGCTGCAACAGATCCAGCAGGCCGAAGTGGTGCTCTATGACCAGCTGGTCTCCCCCGAGATCCTGGACCTGGTGCGCCGCGACGCCACCCTGGTGTCGGTCGGCAAGAAGGCGGGGGCCCATAGCGTGCCCCAGGAAGAGACCAACCGCCTCTTGGTGGAATATGCCAAAGCGGGCAACCGGGTGGTGCGCCTCAAGGGGGGGGATCCCTTCATGTTCGGCCGTGGTGGCGAGGAGCTGGAAGTGCTGGCAGAGGAGGGCATTCCCTTCTCCGTGGTGCCCGGCATCACCGCCGCCGCCGGTGCCACCGCCTATGCGGGCATTCCGCTCACCCACCGCGACCATGCCCAGAGCGCCGTCTTCATCACCGGCCACTGCCAGAAGGAGGGCAAGGAGCCCGACTGGCAGCAGCTTGCGGCCACCAACCAGACCCTGGTCATCTACATGGGGCTGATGCGCTCCGAGCATATCCAGCAGCAACTGGTGAGCCATGGCCGACGCGCCGCCACCCCCATCGCCATCATCGAGCGGGGCACCACGGCCCGTCAGCGGGTGCTGACCGGCACCTTGGCGGATCTGGCCGAGCTGGCCCAGCAGGCGGTGAGCCCGTCGCTTATCGTCATCGGTGAAGTGGTGGCCCTGCGCCAGCAACTCGCCTGGTTTGGCGAACAGGGGCAAGGGCAGGAAGCAAAAAGCGGCCACGAGCTCAAGCTGGTGAGCCTGGCCTGAGAGGCGAGACCCGAATCGATTTGACGGTGCGGCCAAGGCGGCACCGAACTGAACCAACACCGCGCCCCGAGCAGGTGCGATAGCAATGAACCGAGGACCCAGACATGGACCGTGAAAGACTGACCCAACTGCAGCCATCCGATGCACAGAGCATCCGTGCAGGTGTCACCCGCGAGCGACTGACTCACCTGCAGCAACTGGAAGCCGAGAGCATCCATATCATCCGCGAGGTGGCCGCCGAATTTGAAAACCCGGTGATGATGTACTCCATCGGCAAGGACTCCTCCGTCATGCTGCACCTGGCCCGCAAGGCCTTCTATCCGGGCAAGATCCCCTTCCCCCTGCTGCACGTGGACACCAACTGGAAGTTCAAGGAGATGATCAAGTTCCGGGACGAGACCGCCAAAAAGTTCGGGCTGGATCTCATCGTCCACAAGAACCCGGACGGTCTGGCCATGGACATCAACCCCTTCGTGCACGGCAGCAGCAAGCACACCGACATCATGAAGACCGAGGGGCTCAAGCAGGCGCTCAACAAATACGGCTTCGATGCCGCCTTCGGTGGTGCCCGTCGCGACGAGGAGAAATCCCGTGCCAAGGAGCGTGTCTACTCCTTCCGCGACAAGTCCCACCGCTGGGATCCGAAGAACCAGCGCCCGGAGCTGTGGCGCGTCTACAACAGCCAGGTCAACAAGGGGGAGAGCATCCGTGTCTTCCCGCTCTCCAACTGGACCGAGCTGGACATCTGGCAATACATCTATCTCGAGAACATCGACATAGTCCCGCTCTACTTCGCGGCCATGCGCCCCGTGGTGGATCGCGGCGGCATCAAGATCATGGTGGATGACGATCGCATGCCCATCGGCCCGGAAGACGAAGTGAAGCAGGAGCTGGTGCGCTTCCGTACCCTCGGCTGCTACCCGCTGACCGGGGCCATCGAATCCAATGCCACCACCCTGCCGGAGATCATCGAAGAGATGCTGATCACCACCTCGAGCGAGCGGCAAGGGCGGCTCATCGACCACGATCAGGCAGGCTCCATGGAGCAGAAGAAGCGTCAGGGCTATTTCTAAAAAAATGTTCTAAGGAATCGCAACATGAACAACCACATTCAGACCGCCATCAGCGAACAGGGCATTGAAGCCTACCTGCACGCCCAGCAGCACAAGAGCCTGCTGCGTTTTCTCACCTGCGGCAGCGTGGACGACGGCAAGAGCACCCTCATCGGCCGCCTGCTGCACGACTCCCAGCAGATCTATGAAGATCAACTGAAGGCACTGGAGTCCGACAGCCAGAAGCTCGGCACCACCGGCGAGAAGCTGGACCTGGCCCTGCTGGTGGACGGCCTGCAGGCGGAGCGCGAGCAGGGCATCACCATCGACGTGGCCTATCGCTATTTCTCCACCGCCAAGCGCAAATTCATCATCTCGGACACCCCGGGCCATGAGCAGTACACCCGCAACATGGCCACCGGCGCCTCCACCTGCGATCTGGCCATCATCCTGATCGACGCCCGCAAAGGGGTGCTGGATCAGACCCGCCGCCACAGCTTTATCGCGAGCCTGCTCGGCATCAAGCAGTTCGTGGTGGCAGTGAACAAGATGGACCTGGTGGAGTTCAGCCAGGAGGTGTTCGAGCGCATCAGCTTGGAGTACCGCGAATTCTCCAAGAAGCTCAGCGTCGACACCATCCACATCGTGCCGGTCTCGGCCCTGGACGGTGACAACGTGGTGAACCCGAGCGACAAGCTGGCCTGGTATCAGGGCGAGACCCTGCTCTCCTTGCTGGAGTCTGCCGAAGTGGAGCGCGAGCTGGAGCGTCACCCGGTGCGCCTGCCGGTGCAGTACGTGAACCGCCCCAACCTCGATTTTCGCGGCTTCGCTGGCACGCTCGCCTCCGGCATCCTGCGGGTGGGCGACAAGCTTGCCGTGCTGCCGTCCGGCAAAGAGAGCACGGTGACCCGCATCGTCACCTTCGACGGGGATCTGGAGTACGCCCTGCCGGGTCAGGCCATCACGGTCACCTTCGCGGACGAGATCGACATCAGCCGGGGCGACCTGCTGGTGGATGCGGCGAAAAAGCCCCAGGTGACCCAGAACGTGCTGGCTCACATCGTCTGGATGGGGGAAGAGTCCCTGCAACCGGGCCGGGTCTATGACGTCAAGCTTGCCACCAAGAAGAGCCGCGGCCAGGTGGAGGCCATCCGCCACCGCATCGAGATCAACAAGCTCGACGAGCTGCCCGCCTCCGAGCTCAAGCTCAACGAGATCGGCCTGTGCGAATTCAGCCTGACCGACCCGGTGGCGTTCGACCCCTACAAGGAGATCCGCGACACCGGCAGCTTCATCCTCATCGACCGGCTGACCAACGTCACCGTCGGTGCCGGCATGATAGTGGAAGGGCTGGCGGCCAAGGTGATGGCAGGGCAATACAGCGAGTTCGAAGTGGAGCTCAACGCCCTGGTGCGCAAGCACTTCCCCCACTGGCAGGCGCTGACCATCAGCAACGATTCCGGCAAGGAGTAAGCCCATGACCTGGCAACAATCCCTGGTGCTGGGTCTGCTGGCTGCCCTCGTCGCCCTGCTGATCCAGGGCAAACTCCGGCCGGCGCTGCTCTTCTCGGGCGCCGTGCTCATCACCTACCTGAGCGGCCTGGCGGACATCAACGCCGTGGTGGCGGGCTACACCAACAGTGCCCTGCTGACCCTGGTGTTGCTGCTGCTGGTGTCGCTCGCGGTGGAGAAGACCCGGGTCATGAGCTGGTTTGCCAATCTGGTGGGCACCGGCTCCTTCAACAAGGTGCTGGTGAAGGTGTGGTTTTCCACCGCCTTCCTGTCGGCGTTCGTCAACAACACCGCCGTGGTGGCGTCCATGCTGGGGGCGGTCAAACGCAACCCCAACCATGCGCCCTCCCGGCTGCTGTTGCCCATGTGCTTCGCGGCGACCTTTGGCGGCGTGCTGACCCTGATCGGCACCTCCACCAACCTCATCGTCAACAGCTTCCTCATCAAGATGGGGGCCAAGCCGCTCGGCATGTTCGACTTCTTCATGGTGGGGGCGGGGACTCTGCTGACCGGCCTGGTGGCCGTGCTGCTGTTTGCCCGCCACCTGCCGGAGCAGGACACCGAGATGAGCCGGGAATCCGGCTATTTTCTCGAAGCCAAGGTGGGCCCCGGCTCGCCGATGGCCGGGCGCAGCGTCAAGGAGAACGGCCTGCGCAGCCTGAAAAGCCTTTATCTCGCCGAGATCATCCGGGGCAACCAGGTGATCTGCCCGGTGCAGCCGGAACACGAGCTGCACGAGGGGGACATGCTGCTGTTCTGTGGCGACGTGGAGAGCGTCGGCGTGTTGCAGGAGCTCAAGGGGCTGGATCTCTACGGCCAGCATCGCCTCAACGGCCAGCACCTGGTGGAGGTGATCGTCAGCCACAGCTCGCGCCTGGTGGGTCAGACCATCAAGGATGCGGAGTTTCGTACCCACTTCGATGCGGTGGTGCTGGCGGTGCGCCGGGGCGAGACCCAGCTCACCGGCGGCCTCGGCCAGATTGAACTGCACGCAGGGGACACCTTGCTGCTGGCCCCCGGCCCCAAGTTTGCGGGCAACAAGTCCCTCTCCCGGGAGTTCGTGGTGGTGAGCGGGCTGGAGGCCTCCACCCGGCTCGATGCCACGCGCAGCGCCGCCGTGGTGGCGGGGTTCCTTGGGGTGCTGACCCTGTCGGTGCTCGATCTGGTGCCGCTGTTCAAGGGCTTGCTGGTGATGTTGGTGGTGCTGCTCTTCTCCCGCATCCTGACCCTGGACGAGATCCGCCGCCGCTTTCCGCTGGATATCTGGCTGGTGGTGGGCGGGGCGCTGGCTATCGCCGATCAGCTGGAAAAAAGCGGCCTGGCCAAGCTCATCGCCGACTGGCTGATGGGGGAGTTCAACGGCGCCAGCCCCATCATCGCCTTTATCGGCATCTACCTGTTTACCCTGGTGCTGACCGAACTGATGAGCAACAACGCCGCTGCGGCCCTGGCCTTCCCCATGGGTTACCAGCTGGCGCTCAGCATGGATGTCTCGACCATGCCGTTCATTCTGGCGGTGCTGTTCGGGGCGAGCTCCAGCTTTATCCTGCCCTACGGCTACCAGACCAACCTGATGGTCTATGCGGCGGGCAACTACAAGATGCCGGACTACCTCAAGCTGGCACTGCCGGTCTCCCTGGCTTACAGCCTCGGGGTGATCGTCATGGTGCCCCTGCTGTTTCCGTTTTAAGGCGGCGCAACTGGGGGCCAGGTGCCTTGCAGGGAATAGGAATACACGACGACCATGGCCCCCGTCAGTGGCGAGTGGCCAGAGGCTGAGCTCAAGGAGCCAGACCGTTTCAGCATTGAGGCGCGAGCGCCAAGCAAGGAGTTTTGGATGAGCAATATCGTGTGGCATGCCCATGCCGTCGACAAACAGAGCCGGGCCGAGCAGAAGGGACAGAAGCCGCTGGTGATCTGGTTCACCGGCCTCTCCGGGGCGGGCAAGTCCACCCTCGCGGGAGCCTTGGAGCAGGCGCTGGCGGCCTCGGGCAAGCACACCTATCTGCTGGATGGGGACAATGTGCGCCACGGCCTGTGCGGCGATCTGGGCTTCGATGACGCCGCCCGTCAGGAGAATATCCGCCGGGTCGGCGAAGTGGCAAAACTGATGGTGGATGCGGGCCTTATCGTGCTCACCGCCTTTATCTCGCCGTTTCGTGCCGAGCGGGAGCTGGTGCGCAATCTCGTGGGTGAAGGGGAGTTTGTCGAGGTGTTTGTCGATGCGCCCCTTAGCGTGTGCGAAGAGCGCGACCCCAAGGGGCTCTACAAAAAGGCGCGGGCCGGGGAGATCACGAATTTTACCGGTATCGACTCCGCCTACGAGGCGCCGGAGCAGCCGGAAATTCATCTGCTTAACTCCGGCAAGCCGGTCGAGGTGTTGGTGGATGAGCTGCTGACCGCCCTGAGGCAGCGGGGGTTGAGCGAGTAAGGTTGATTGTCCGTGCTGAATATCAATAAACAAGAGGGTGTAGCCCCTTGTTTATTGATTGTAAGCAATACCCTAGTGTACAGATCTAGTTATCACCTGACACCGGCCTCAAACCGGTGTCTTGTTTACGCTACTTTAATGCGCACTTCCTTCGGTATCAATTTCAGACCCTTCTTGAACATGCTGTAGGGGGTCTGACCCTCCATCATCCTGCCC